>JAQWRF010000039.1 GCA_029243845.1 Planctomycetota bacterium
CCCTCGGTATAGGGCGAAACACTGCAAGAGCCAAATGTGGCACAGGTAATGATGAGCGTAGAGAGTAGTGTGAAACGCATAGGGATAGTGTATTCTAATAGCTCTAGGCTTTCTAGCCACAATCACATGACCAAACTTGCCATAATAGGAATAGACGGCGCGACTTACGAAATCATTCACCCAATGATCGAGGCCGGAGAATTGCCTAATATCGCCAAAATATTAGCCGAAGGGGTTTCGGGGGCGCTCGAGTCCGAGAAGCCGCCCATGACCCCACCGGCATGGACATCGATGTTTACGGGCTTAAACCCAGGCAAACATGGTGTTTTTCACTTTATCGGGCGTGATTTAGGCAGTTATCAGCACAGCCTCAAGAATAGTGGGAGCTATGTCGGCAAGGACATCATGTCTTTGCTCAGCAAGCGTGGTTTGAGCGTAGGCTCGTTGTCGGTGCCGATGACTTATCCACCTTTTGAGGTGCACGATGGTTATATGGTTTCAGGTATCCCAATGCCTTTGACTGGCGACTCTATAGCCTGGCCACCAGACGTTTGCGATGATATGCGTCGCATCCTTGGTGCGGACTATATCGCCGATGTCGAATACAGTAAATACGATGGAGACACCGAGACCGCCGAAGATGATCTCAACCTGTATTCCGAGTTGCGTGACGAGTTGTTTCATCTCGAAGAACAGCGTCTGGACATCCAAACTGACTTTTTGCGTGAGCGGCCGACCGACTTCTACTTCACTGTCATTTCGGTGACCGACCGCTGTCAGCACTATTTCTGGAAATTCCAGGACCCGGATCATGCGGGTTACACTGAAGAGGGCGCCAAACTTTATGGCGAAGTCATTAAAGACTCCTACCGCCTGGCGGATAAATTCGTAGGTGAAGCGCGCGCCATCATCGGCGACGAAGTACCTATTGCTTTGGTTAGCGATCATGGTTTTGGGCCGCAGTACCACGACTTTCACATTAATACTTGGCTTGAGCAGCAAGGCTATTTGGTGCGCAAGCAGGTTCCTTACTTGAAGTGGGGTAAGTTACATCTTGGCGGTGTTCTTCATCGTCTCGGACTTGGCGTCGTTGAAAAAATCATCGGTCCGTTGGGTAAAATTCCGATTTACCGTCCGAAGATGAAAAAGAAAGCCGACGCCAGCGACATTGATTGGTCACAGACGACGGCATTTGCTGCCTTGCATGGCATTTGTGTTAATTTGCAAAACCGCGAGCCTGAGGGCATTGTTTCGGATGATGATTATGCTTCAACGATCGATGAAATTATTATCAAACTTAGCGATATCAAAATGCCCGATGGCAGTGTAGCTTGCGACGGAATCTTTAAGAAAGAAGATATCTATTCGGGGCCACGCACTGCAGAAGCTCCCGATTTGCAGTTCCAGATGGCAGGATTAAGCTGTATCACTAAAGAATGCTGGGGTGAAAGCGAGTTGTTTGCCTTGCGTAAAAATGCGCCGATTTCTGGGCAACACCGCTTCAATGGCATTTTCGCGATTTCAAAGCCTGGCGTCGAAGCGGGTAAAGTGATTGAAGGTATGCATATTCAAGACACGGCTCCGACTTTACTTTACGCAATCGAACAAGCCGTCCCGGCATGGATGGACGGCAATATTCGTGGCGATATCTATGCTGAGCCATCTGAGCCTAAATGGGACCGTTCGCCAGAGCCACAGTCTGATTTGCCGGCATCCTCTGACACCGACGACGCTCAATCGCAATCTATTGAAGATTCGCTGCGCGGCCTAGGTTACTTACAATAAAGATTAATGAAGTACCTACTCCCACTGATTATTCTCTTTTGCTGCAGTAGTAATGTTAGCGCTCAACAAGCCGATTTTTCAGTTCAATTTGATGGGGCGCAGCAGCCTATCCCTCCGGGGTTGGTTTACGGACTGAATGATTTAAAGCACACTTCTCAAGGCGTATGGGACGCTTGGTCTCAAGGCGTAAAACCAGAAGGTGGCGTAGTGCGCCTTTGGGTTAAACGTCACCTGGGTAAGTTCGGCAAACAGCACATTGATGCCGCGCGGCGTGCTCAGCAGGCAGGTCTTGATGTCATGCTAACCGTGGTTGGTGTCACTGGTGATACACATAGAAAAGATTCCGCTGATGCAATGAAACGTCCTGCTGATGCTAGTGAGTGGGCTCAGGACTTGGCGGAAAACGTGCGCGAGATGATTAAGGCTGGCATCAACGTGCGCTATATAGAAATCTGGAACGAACCAGACATGCCCCAGCAATGGGGCGGTACTGAAGAGCAATTCGCTGAATTCTTCGCGGTATGCGGAGTAGCGTTACGTGAAGAGTTCGGTCACAGTATAAAAATAGGTGGTCCAGGTATGGCTTCTGGATGGGGGAACGGCCTGGTGTTCTTTGAGAAAATTCTTGATGCTTGTAAACGCCATTCGTTCTCGCCAGATTTCTTGTCGTGGCACCTATATGGCTCATTCGCCAGCGATAACGAGTTTTTGCGTACTCCACAGACTATACAGTCCATGGCACAAACTCGTGGCCTTGGTACTCCAGACGCAGTACTCTCAGAATGGAATGTTTCTTTGCCTAGGCCAGTGGCGAAAGGAATGGACACCAACGTCGGCGCAGCTTATTGGACTGCAGTAGTCGGTTCGTTGATTCAGACTCCGGCCAAAGACGCGCTATACTTTTTATTGCAAGATGGAAGCTGGGAGGCCACCAACGATTTCGCTGAACAATCAGTTGGCGCATTCACTTTGCGTGGCGCACCAAAGGCGACATTTTCGGCGATGAAGTTAATGGGTGAAGTAGCGAAATATCCAGCAGTGCCTCTGGAACGCTTGCAAGCCCCAAATAATTTGGTTTGCGTTGCTACTCGCAATAAGCAACAAGGTCATTTGTTGATTTCAAACTCGCCCGGTGACATTTTGAGATTAGGGAAGAAGTTCCTGGCCAGTACATCTTTGTTCATGGGCGACATTAAAAGCAAGGACAAACTGTTGAAGGCGTATGTTTCAGGTCAAACGAAGTTCGAGAAATTAGGCCTTAGCGAAGCGTGGCGCGCGCCTTTGGTTGAACTCAAGAAGCTAATGAAAGTCTTGAAGCGTGAAGAGGATAGCAGTAACCGTTGGGTAAGTATTCAGTTGGATTGCTTGCCTAAGTCGATTGAGCGCGTACGTTTAATCGACGCAGACCATGGAAATCCTATTGCCTCCACCTCATTTCGTGATTTGTTTCGACCTTATGAAGTAGGCTTCAGCAAAGCCGCTGGCCGGCTAACCCTTGTAGAGTTAAAGAAGCAGGGTGTTGGCGCAAGTGAAGTTGCAGCGATAGAACGATCTTTCGCCTCGGGCTCCAAAGAAAGAAATATTGCGGGTGTCTCAGCAACAACTATGGCGACCGCACGTGCAACTCTCGAACGCCAGATGATAATGCTCCAAACGGATTTGCCAGTGTCGCTGGCCGCACATGAAGCTTGCAGGGCCGCCGACGTCGCCTCGGTCGATTGGGTCAAGCTTGAAGGTAATAAAATAGTGGTCAAAGTACCGCCGCACTCGGTGGTCGCTGTCGAACTAAAATTGTAAATAATGTCAGAGTTGAACCGCGAGCCGATACTGACTACAGACTTTAACTCTAAAACAAGTTTGTGGCGGGGTCTAGCATTGGTGTTGGTCGGATGGCTGGTTGCATTCTTCGTTAAGAACGACGGCATATTTTCGCGCCGTATTCAAATAGATATTCTCGGGCCGAATCCATCATTAGTTAACGACATGCCATATCTTGGTAGCGTATTATTGATATTGGTTGGCTTGCTGCTGATATTCCTCGTTGGTCTAGCCATAAAGTCGGGGAGTATAGATCGGGTTGTGCTGGGCATGTTCGCCTTCAGCCTCAATGCCGATGTCGTGCCGATGTTGTTCCAGATTTCAGTAATTGGGTTCTGCTATATTCTGGTCGACCGCGGGCTTCGCCAGCGACGCATACCGTTTCGCCTAACGCCAATGGTGGTGATTATGGCCCTGATGATATTGTCGTACTCAGTTAGTTTTTTACAAACCACCCAACCGTTATCGTTGATATCGAACATGATATATCGCTCAACGTACATGCTGTCGGTGGTATTGTTGCCAGCGTTATTAGTCAGTCGCCGCCATCTCGACACTTTATTCGATTTCATGTTAGTGGCAGCCATAATCACAGTAGGCGCAGAGATTGCACAATATATTCTTACGGCTATGAGTGACAGGATCATTACATTTTCGCCAGGGTCGTATAATCATGTTGTAACACCATTCGGTATTATGCCGCGCCTGACTGGTTTGATGTATCACCCAAACCACCAATCGAACATATTGGCCACGCAAGCGGTAATGGCGTTGTGGTTCTCGCTCCAACCTAAAGGCACTATCAATCGCCGCCGCCGCATGTTCTTGTTTGCTGGCTATGTCATTCTCGCTTTCGGAACTGTAGTCACGATGTCGCGTTCGGGATGGCTATCCATAGCTATTGCGACCGCATTAGTTCCGCTGATACGTTTCAAGAAGGTAGCTCCATGGTATTTTTTGACGGTAGTTGGGGTATGTCTGCTGGCTTACACCACTGGTTTGGCCGAAGCCGGTTACAAACTAGTCCATGATATAAATGGCGACTCTGCCGATTTCCGTTGGCACATCGACGACATTGCACTTGAAGCATTCTTTTCGCGTCCGTGGTTCGGTGTAGGTACAAGTAACTTCCTCGATTTTTTCAATCCGTACCAACTTGAGGTGCATGATACTTATTTGCAAATCGCATCGGGTATGGGTATTTTTGGCATCCTTATTTTTGGCGGGTATATTCTCGCCGTCATCACTCGACTCATCCATGTGGCGCTAACGCCTGCAAGCCCAGCTTATCGCGAATGGGCCATCGCCTTGCTGTTCGGATTGATGATCACGGGTATTCAGTCTTTCTTCGCCATGTTCTTGTGGATTAAGTTTTTATGGGGTGTCTTTGGTATTGCAGAGTCCGTAATTATGAATAATCGCGATAAGAATAATCGCCTAAGTCCAAACGACTTCATTTTCTTGCCTCCGCAACGTTAATCTACTAGCTACATGAACGACGTCTCCTCGATTTTTTTCGCCATTTACAGCCGCCGGCTAATGGTGATGTTGGTACTGTTGGGCTCGATAGGCGCAGGTATCTTTTACGCGCTGCAGACGCCGTCTGAATACTTGTCGGTGGCCAAAATATTGATTCCTGCCACGTCGCCAACGGTCAGCCTTAAAACTGAGGGGGGCAATCTTCCTAGTGGCCCGATTGTGCCAGATCAAAACGAAGATTTGCGGGTCGGTATCATCGGAATTATTCGTAGTGGGGCGGTGCACGATCGTGTGGCTCAAGCTTTGCCCGGTATTGATGCCAAAACCATTCGTAAAAATGTTATCGGCGATATCGGCATCGATTCGTTTTTGCATGTACTGTCTTACGCGAAAACTCAAGAAGAGGCAGCGATGCTCGCCAACGCTTTCTCTGAGGCCTTCCAAGACGAAATGCAAGCTCTGCTCGAGGCGAGTCCACGCCGCACTCTTGAATCTTTTGTCGCTAGAGAGCCAATAGCGTGGGAACAATTTTCATATCACACCGCGGAGTTGGTTCGCTACCTCGAAGGAACTAATTTTACCGATGTCGAAGTTGAAGTCGTTAATATGCTCTCTCAGCGTCAGGCAGTGCAGCAACAAATCGAAGCGCTCGAGCTGCAGCACAGTAGCAACTTGGCGCAACGCCCTGTTTATGAGCAGCTCGTCGAAAGTCGCCCCGAGTTTGTTGTTGCAGGGCAATTGTTAAGCGAAAACTCTGTTTATAAGTCAGCACTCGAGCGTTCAAGTCAATTGGCCACCGAGTTGGCGTTAAAGAAACTCGAGTTTAAAGATAAACACCCAGAAATCGTACGCTTGACTAACGAATTGTTGCTGGTACAGACGCGCATGTCGCAACAAGCGGAGATGACTCATGCTAGCTCGACAATGTCACAAGATCCGCAGTCGCTAAGTTTTATACAAAAAATGGTCGAAATCGACATTGCTGAAGCTGGCTACGATTCGCAAAGAACCATATTTGAACAAACGGCATCACAGATAGACAGCAAGCTGCAAAACGTACCCGAATACCGTGCCGATGTTTCACGGATCAACGCACAAATTGTGCAGGCGCGTAATCATGCCGAAGACATTTCGGCGCGCCGCGCTGAACTAGAGTTTCACTTGACCCATGGTTTGAGATTTACCATGTCAAATGAATACACCAAAGCGCTTCCCGAAAAAGCTCTGCCATTGCCGACGCCGATTGGCATCATGATTTTCAGTACACTTGCTGGCTTAATCGTCGGCATCCTCGCGGCTGTCGTGGCCGAGTTAGTTAAACAGATGCGTCTGCGAAGCCCATACTAAATAGTGCTACTTGGTCGTTCGTACTTCCGGGAAGTCAGTCGCCACCTGTTAGCGGTTATGGTCAGTATTTTGTTTTTGATCGCCTTGGGCGCTGCTATTCGCGCTTCAGCCACGTCGCAGGGTGCGCCAAGTTGGGTGCCGCTAAGTTTAGTTCCACTAATTGTTGGGCAGGCCTTGCCGTATTTTTTTCCGGTGGTATTGCTCATCAGTGTCGTGCTTGGCTATGGTCGGATGGCTGCCGATAACGAAGACGTCGCCGCTTTCGCCGCAGGTGTGAGCCCGAATAAATTGCTGCAACCGGCGCTATGGTCCGGTTTGTTAGTTTGTTTAATCACTTATCCACTGACTGCTGAGGTGGTGCCAAGTTTATACAGCAAAATGCGCCAGCTCATGCACAGTGTTCCGGTCGCAGCTTTGAAAAACACGAACCCTGGGGCCTCTGAACTCAGTTTCGGCGGACTATACCTCTCCTGGAACGACCGCTCA
The DNA here is from genome assembly GCA_029243845.1 of Planctomycetota bacterium. Classification (GTDB taxonomy): domain Bacteria; phylum Planctomycetota; class UBA1135; order UBA1135; family UBA1135; genus JAPKEZ01. Next base: position 6,916 of record JAQWRF010000039.1, read on the forward strand.
G
>JAQWRF010000055.1 GCA_029243845.1 Planctomycetota bacterium
GTTGAGGTAAAGGTTACCGCAGTGCAGCTCGACGCGTGCACGAGCAATCTTGTCTTCGTCTTTGCCGTAGTAGGAGCCAGTTAGGCCATAGTCGGAATCGTTAGAGGCTTCAACACCTTCTTCGAAAGACTCGACTTTGTGAATGGCTATTACCGGCGCGAACAATTCTGTCTTGAAGATGTAGTCTTTGCGTTGTACTCCGGAGAATACCGTAGGCTGCAAGTACCAGCCCTCGTCGCCAGCACGTTCGCCGCCCGCGAGCAAAGTGTTGCCATCGCTCTTGGCTTCTTCGATACCTTTCAGTGCACCATTAAGTGCAGATTCGTTGATCAGCGCACCAACATAAGTGGCTTCATCACTTGGATGGCCAACAACCGTTGCTTCCACTAAAGGTAAGTACTTCTCAATGAATTCATCGTGAATTTTTGAGTGCAGTATCAAGCGTGATAGCGCGGAGCACTTTTGACCTGAATAGCCAAAGCCCGCTGCGTGCGCACCGGCAACGGCAGAGTCGATATCAGCGTCTTCATCAATGAACATGAAATCTTTGCCGCCCATTTCGGCGACCACGCGCTTGAGCCAGATTTGACCATCTGGAGTTTTACCCGCTTTAGCATAAATTTCTTTGCCAACTTCAGCTGAACCTGTGAATGAAATGAAGCGTGTAAGAGGGTGTTCAACCAAGGCATTTCCGACCTCGGCTCCGCCACCAGGACAGAATTGAAGAACACCTGCAGGTAGCCCAACTTCTTTCATTAAGTCAATGAACATGCTTGCGATGCCAGGACTTTCAGAAGCCGGCTTTAATACAACCGTATTTCCGGAAACGATAGCCGCTGTACACATTCCTACCATAATCGCGAGAGGGAAATTCCATGGCGGAATAACGGCGCCCACACCCAACGGAATATAAATCATTTCGTTGTGTTCTCCTGGAGCAGGAGTAATCGGCTGCGTACGTGCATAGCGTAATGCTTCGCGTGCGTAGAACTCAATGAAGTCGATAGCTTCAGCGGTGTCGCCATCCGCTTCAGCACGTGACTTGCCAACTTCGTAAGTCATCACCGCAGAGAAATCGTGCTTGCGCAAACGCATGATGCGCGCCGCTTTGAAGAAAAACTCGGCACGATCTTCGGCAGAACGCTTGGACCATTCGCCGAACGCTTTATGTGCACCAACCATTGCGCGCTGCGCGTCACTAACATCGCCCTTTGCGCAATTGGCAACAACCCGCGAAGTAAGAGATGGGTCCGTTGACTCAAAAGTGCCAGCGCCACCTTCAGAATTTTCTCCGTCAATCGATAAACGACAAACAATAGGGAAACTGGCTTCAGCTTTGGCCAAAGCTTCATTGTAAGCGCTGCGATTTATATCAGTAGAGAAGTCGGTAAAGGGTTCGTTGGTGAACGTAGTAATTTCTGAGGTGCTTTGCATGATTAAATTGGGGTCGTGGTGTTTGACTCGCTCATATTATGCCTAAACTCTTGCATTTTTGCATCACTTCGGTCGGCATAAGCTTGCTTGCGTAATTTCTTCTTAACTGGAGGTATGAGCGGTGTCAGCAAGCCAAATTCGGCCTTCATGGGCTGAAAAGACGTAGCTGGCGACTCGCTAACGTGATGGCATAGTGCACCAAGTAGCGTTTCGCGGGGGGGGCAAACTAACTCTTGGCCTGCAATCAAGCGCGCCATGTTTAGAGCAGCTATCAATCCACTGCCGATATTGCCTAGATAGCCTTCCATGCCGCAGATTTGGCCCGCAAAGAACAGCCCTTGCTGCTTGCGAAATTGCATCGTCGCATCAAGCATTTGCGGAGAATTGAGAAAGGTATTGCGATGCATAGAGCCTAGACGCGCGAACTCGACGTTTTCCATGCCAGGTAGGGTGCGTAACACACGCTCTTGTTCGCCATAAGTTAGATTCGTCTGAAAACCGACGAGGTTATACAAACTGCCTTGCAAGTTTT
>JAQWRF010000104.1 GCA_029243845.1 Planctomycetota bacterium
GGAGTAAGTACGCCCTCCAATGCTGAGTATTCGTCTTCACGCATTGTCTCCATTGTGCTCCGCATTTCGTCGCGGTCGATATTTTCCCAACCATTTTCGCGGATTTCAGAGAAATATTCCGAGCGCTCGGTTGCTGCATCGCCAACAATTGTGGCGAACTGATCTGTTTGCTGTGGACTCAACCCAAGCTCTTCGGCCATGCGTTCGACTCGACGCTCGTTAGCTTCCGCACGGCGCTCAGCGCGCGCTTGATCGCGCTCCATACTTTGCCGATTCTCACGTTGCTCGATAACTGCGTTAATCTGCCCCTCAAAAGCTTGACCCGTTGGCATATCTGCAAAAGCGAGCCCTTCTGGGTCGCCCGCAGGAGGTAACGGCAGGCTGTTGATCTTGTCCTCTAGTTGGCCAAGTCTTGTTGCCTGTAAATCAAAGGAGCTACGTAACGAGTCATTTGCTGACATTAAGCCAGCTATTTCGTTGCGTAATTCTTGAGTATCGCTGGCAGCGGCAGCATCAATCGACATATCATATTGAGAGCCGGTATCGCCGAGAAGGATCGGGCCTAACAAGCCGCCTATAAAGCCGGTTATTAGAATGAGGACTGTAGAGAGAGTTTTATTCATTATTCTAGAGACGAAACCCTAGCAATTGGCTCGGGTTGCGTGGTTATTGCTATATAATATTAGCACATTTAATAAGTCATGAAACCACTTTCATTCATTTTAGCCCTTGCCGCGCTCAGCTCCTGTGCTAGCCAGACCATTTATCTCAGCCAACTTCGTGATGCTGATACTGGCAGCCAAGATGCGCAGGCCTACAACACGCTTCAAGAAGCTGTGATGCTAGCTAATGACTTTTTAGCTAACTCCCCATTAGCAAAAGGATATCCGGCAGAAAATGCTCACTTTGATTTGGGCCTAAATAATATTATTTTACGTCTTGATAACGAATATGACTTGGTGGTCAGCATTAAGAGAGCTTATTGGGGCGATCTGCGTTTCGTCGCGGGAGAAAATGTCCAGGCTGACGCCGACGGCATTGTTGTAGCAATGAGTGTCGATCGTCGTGAAAGCGACGCGGCAAGCAATAATGCTTTCCTAAAATTACCTGCCACTCAGATGGCTGCTGCCTTGTTGCGCCAATCGGTGGTCATGCGTGAAATTCAAGCGCGTGGCGAAGTGGACTATTGGCTGAATTACACTTTATTGGGCATCGACACAAATCGAGATTGGGGCGACAACTCGCACGTCGACAAGCGCGCGGCGCTCACCGAGCAGGCGTTTTACCAGTGGCACCCTGGGCTATAGTTTTACCAAGCGCCGGTAGCGTACGGAATGCCGATCGTAATTCCTATCCAAGCAATAATCGACACTGGGACACCAATCTTTAAGAAGTCGCGCCATTTGTATCCACCCGGCCCATAAATCATTAAGTTAGATTGATGGCCAACAGGGGTCGCGAAGCAAACCGACGAGCCCATGGCGATGGCCAAAATAAAGGCGCGGACAACTGCGGTGGTTTGATCGCCACCCATAGCGCCGTCGGCAGCAATTGTTTTGGCAGCGTTTATCGCAACGGGCGCTAGCAATACCGCTACTGCCTGATTCGAAACTATAGACGACAAGAATGCGG
>JAQWRF010000116.1 GCA_029243845.1 Planctomycetota bacterium
CTTCTTTTCCTTGGTATTCGTGAACTTTCATTGGTTAATTCAGGGAAATGAAGGCAATAGGATACTTCTGCGACTTCGAAATTGTTCAGATTTATGCCTAATTTTAGGAACAGCGACCCGAATAGAGCAGTCACATATATACATGAATACAACTCAACGTCCGAAATTCGTCCTAGTGTGCATCGCTGTAGTATTACTCATCTTTTCATTCGCTGGCGAGATGCTGTGTAGTGCTATACTCGAAACTACGGCACAGGAGCCAAGAGCCGAGGACAACATAGCTGTTCAGCAGCCGTCGAAGACTAGCAATTACCCGACAATGCCAACTTCCCAAGTCGTTGCATTTTCAAGCTTTACGCCAATGGCCCAGAATGCAAGCGCGGACCAAGCTATAGCTGCAGTCGCCCTTGCCACCGAAATGGTTGAAGATAGCGAATGGGTTGCTACCGACAGTAGCAGTCAAGAGTTAAATGCTGAAGTTGCTGAAGTTATTGAAGTTATTGAAGCATCTTCAAAGCCAGAGTCTGTTCGTAATAACCATCAAGTTACTTACAACCTCAATTTTGTAGCGAAAAATGACTTCTTGGATAACGTCAAATCAACAAAGCCTGCGACTTCAAAGTCTCGTCCATCAATCACCAGAATGGCCGAGAACAAGTCTAAAGTTGTAGCCATTGCCGTCAGTGCAAAGCCGTCCATCTACAGCTCTTTACTGCCAACCTACTTTAACAAGCAAGCTCAATTGAAATTACAGCAAGCGGTCAGGCAAGTAAACCTTGCCGATAAAGCGAAAAATAAGCTGAAGCTGAAGCTGGCGCTACTTGACGGTGATCCTCAAGACTTGATTGAGCTCGAACAAAAAGATACCGAGCCTTCGATTACCGAAGACCTTATTGATTTTCTGAAAGGCCTAGCAGGCTACAGCGCAAAAGAGAAAATATACGTGCTGAAAGGTTTAAGCGAAAGGAAAATAGAAACTCTAAAACAAATACTAAACGCACACAACATCACATTGCGTGCGTTCATCAAGGCCTAGTTAAGAAACTAGGACTTATGCAGGGCTAACGAATTTGCCGCGCTTACTGCGCTTACGGCGAATTACAGCACGACCGCCAGCGGTCTTGGAGCGAGAGCGAAAGCCATACTTACGGCGTTTCACGTTCGACTTGCGGATTTTTCTTTTACGGCCTTTAGGCATTTTACTATGTGGTTGCCGGACCTAAGCGCTCGAAAGGGATTAGCCGGACAGTGTTGGTAGCGCCAGAAACTGCAAAATTGCCAGTCAATGAAACTACGAGTTGATCGGGACGGACGAAGCGATGATCTGAAAGCTCTTTAGCTGCGTATTTATTCATGTCTCGGATTCGAGACACTTTAGGTATGCATACTGGAGAGACCCCCCAAAACAGAGACATCCGGTGAAATGAACGTTCATTCATGGTGCAGGCCACAATTGGCAACCTGGCCCTAAATGAGCTGCACAGTCTAGCAGAACGGCCCGACTGTGTAAATGCAATTATTAGCGCGGCTTCAGACTTATGTGCGGCAAAGACCGCAGCATTGGTTATCGCCATATCTGGCGAGTTTTCAGACAGTCCGGCGGTTGGCATAATGCTTGGGCGCAGGCGCCAATTATCATGGAATTGCCACTCTTCAGTGCGTCGCGCTGTGCGACGCATGATTCGACAAGCCTCGATGGGGTGAGACCCCACCGCAGTTTCGCCGGACAACATTACCGCGTCTACACCATCGAGGACCGCATTGCCAACATCAGAAACCTCAGCACGAGTCGGCTCTGGAGAATCAATCATGGATTCAAGCATTTGGGTCGCAACCACCACCGGGATGGCATGCTGTATGGCTTCACGCACGATACGCTTTTGCAGAGTTGGCACGATTTCATGCCCCATCTCAACAGCCAGGTCTCCGCGTGCAACCATCACCCCATTTGATGCGGCGACGATTTCCTTCAGATTCTCGATAGCCAGCGGGTGCTCGATTTTAGCCATCACGGGTATAGCCAAATCGTGTTTTGCAAGTTCACGGCGAACAGCTGCGACATCGTCGGCGCTACGCACAAAACTCAGAGCGAGCCAATCGCAGTCGTTCTCAACTGCGAATTTTATGTCTTTACGATCTCTAGCCGCGATTGCTGGCGCCGTGACTAGCGTGTCAGGCAAATTCACGCCTTGATTGGTAGATATTTCTCCGCCGCGGCGCACGGTGCACGCAACGGTCTTATCGTCAATAACTTTATCTACAACAAGCGCAATACGGCCATCACGAATAAGCACCCGCTGCTCAGCGACCACGTCTTTCGCGAAATTCTTATAGTCAATAGGCAAGACATCTACATCGGTACTGCTCTTTGTGACCTTTAAAGTTATCTTGTCTCCCTTCGCCAAGGTGCGTAAACCAGAAAACTTGCCAAGACGAATGCGTGGACCACGCAAGTCGACAAGAATCGCCACGGAACGTTTCAATTCTTTACGCGCTGCTTTCACGTAGCCAATATATTCAAGACGATCTTCGTCAGCGCCATGGCTCATGTTCAAACGGAAGGCAGTAACCCCGGCTTGAATCATGGACTTGACTTTAGCTAACGAAGCGCACGCCGGCCCGAGGGTGGCGAGTATCTTGGTGCGAGCGACTGGCTTTTCGAGCATCGTTAATTACAATAAGCCCTTTTCTTTAAGCGTTTCGATATCGGCACGAATGGCAGCTGCAGAAGCGTCAAGTTTTTCGCGACCCGCCGCATCAAGCTCGAGCTCAACGATACTTTCAACGCCATCGGCGCCAAGCACACACGGCACGCCCATGTAGATACCTTCAAGACCGTACTGTCCATCGAGGTAAGCCGCACACGGCAGCAAGCGACGCTCGTTGCGCAGGATTGACTTCGCCATTGCTACTGCAGCCGCAGAGGGAGCATAGAAAGCCGAACCGGTCTTTAATAAGTTAACAATCTCGGCACCGCCATGCTGAGTGCGGTGGTTAATAGCATCGATTTCTTCGCTAGGTAAAGTAGCCTGCACCGAGACGCCGTCCATCGTTGAAAACTGTGGCAGTGGCACCATAGAGTCGCCATGACCACCAAGAACCATACAGCGCACATCTTTAATACCGCCACCGTTGGCCTCTGAGATAAAGAATGCCATACGCGCCGAGTCGAGGACGCCAGCCATGCCAACCACGCGCTTAGTTGCGAAGCCAAGTGCTTGAGACATTAGGTACACCATGGTATCGAGTGGGTTTGAAACCACGATTACCTTGGCATCCGGAGAACCCTCTTTGATGTAAGCCGCAACTGTTTTGATGATGTTACCGTTAACTTCAAGTAAATCGGAGCGGTCCATACCCGGCTTGCGCGGCAAGCCAGCAGTCATGATGAACAAATCAGAACCGTATGTGTCGGCTGGATCGTTGGTACCCGTAACTAACGCCTGGTAGCCTTCGACGGCTGCGGCTTGGTTAAGGTCGAGCGCAATGCCCTGTGGACGGCCTTCAATCACGTCGATTAAGACAATGTTTTCGGCCACTTCTTGTTCGGCTAGGCGTTGTGCACATGTCATGCCAACGAATCCGCCACCTACTACTGTTACTTTCATGTTTTAAAGTGGGTTAAGGCCAGAACTGAGGTGTCTGACAACTAACATGTTGCGAATTTTACCCTATTCTGTAAATAATAACAGCCTAACTAGCCGTTGTTCTTCCACCAATCTCGCCATGCCTGCTGAGAGGCTGCACGCGCGGCATCGTCGTCTTTGTGGTTGTAGCCAACACTGTTTTTGGTGACTGCTTCCAAGGCAGCATTCACTTCTTTGCGCACAAATTCGAAAGTGTCATCAAGGGCCTCAATCAACTGCGGCGTGGCGGACAGTGCCGACCATTGACGCAAAGT
>JAQWRF010000137.1 GCA_029243845.1 Planctomycetota bacterium
AACGAAAAGTTGTTGCCAGAGTATTTAAGTGAACTTGGATACCGTACCGGTCTTGTCGGAAAATGGCACGTCGGTGAAAGTGTAGACGGGCACCATCCGAATAACCGCGGCTTCGATTCTTTCTTGGGGATACTAAATGGCAGTCATCCTTACTGGCCAGAGCCTGGGAAGCATCGCATTGAGCGTAATGGAGTACCCGTGACTGAAATCGGAGCTGCGTATTTAACAGATTGGTTTACGGATGAAGCTATTGCGTTCACTACTGCTGAGGACGCCGATAGCAAGCCGTGGTTCCTGTTCCTTTCGTACAATACGCCGCACTCTCCATTGCAAGCTAAAGAAGAAGACCTGGCAAAGTTCGCGCATATTAAGAACGTTCAGCGGCGTAAGTATTGTGCCATGCAGTCTTGCATGGACGAAAATGTCGGAAGGATTGTTAAGAGTCTTGAGGACCGTGGTGAACTCGACAACACTTTGATTGTGTTTTTGTCGGACAACGGCGGATCGGTTGAAGTAAGTCATGCCGTCAACGCTCCCTTGCGCGGTGGAAAGGGTACCTTCCTCGAAGGTGGGCTACGCGTGCCAATGATCATCTCTTGGCCTAAAGATATCGCTCCGCAAGTGTATGTCGAGCCCGTGGTCGCGACCGATATACTTGGCACGCTGGTTGGTGCGGCTGGCGGAGTTGCTCCAACAAGCAAAAAGAAGAAGGTCTTTGATACGGTAGATCTGATTCCATATCTAAAAGGAGAATCTAATGCGAGTGTGCCACACGAAATATTGTTTTGGCGTATGTCGCTGCGTGCGAGTGCGGTACGCGAAGGTGATTGGAAGTTGTTGCGACCAAATAGTGAATTCCCACAACTGTATTCTCTGAAGGATGACCCCAGCGAGCTGCATAATTTGATTGTCGAAGAACATGACATCGCTGCAGACTTGTTGAATAAATTAAACAAATGGGAGCATTCTCTGGAAAGAAACCCAGCGATTATTTCAACACCGCAGTGGTCGAAGTACAACGCTAAACTTTATGCTCGTGATTACTTGCTAGAGCAACCGTTACCAGATGACAGCGGCGATCATTGGAAATTGAAAAGGTCGAAGAACTAATCAGATCCTTTAAGGGCGCCGATAGCGTAAAAGGGCAAGCCCTCCTGCCAAGATCCCACCAAGAGCCCAGGCCGTTGTCCAAGGGACGCTACGAGGGGGCTCGCCCCAAGCATGCAAAGCGCCAATTAAACATTGCACCACTAGCAATGAGCTGATTAGTATGAAGATTGACTTCGCAAGGAGTCCTCGAGAAATCCAAGTAGTTGCGGCCAGGGCAACCAGCAATAAAATCATAATCAGAAAAGCAATCGGCATGAGTAGTATTCTAGCAGCTAGCGGGGCTATTGAACTGTTAATGCTAATGAATTAGATAGCATGCTTCCACACTTTGCTTGAGTGTACAGAATAATCCCGGTAGCTCCTAGAGGAACTTGTTTCGTAAAGGATGCGCCCCCTTGAGGCCCCGCTGTAGTTGTGAAGAGCAGTCTTATAGGCACTGACATGTCGACCATTCCAAAAGGAGTGTTAGTCGGGCCAGCTCCGGTTATAGAGTAAGCAATCGATATATGAGAATATGGCGGAGCGTTAGAAACATCAAAGACTGCGTTTTGTCCTGCAATCAGGTTGCTGATGTTGTAGTCGGCACTGGGTCTGCATGAGTACGCATAAGCGGATCCAGAATTGTCTTGGCTGTTCGGATCTGCCATAAATGCCCCGACGATAATATCGTCTAAACCATCTCCGTCAAGATCACCCGCGCCGGATACGGAGTACCCTAATTGGTCGAAATCTGATTCGCCTTCAAATTGGTTGAGTAATGCTCCATTGCTTCCTGAATAGACATACGCAGTGCCTGCAAGCGGATACCCGCTTGCATCGACGCCATCTGTTCCAACGACTATATCGTTTACTCCATCTCCATTTACATCGCCAGCTCCAGAGACGGAAGTTCCAAAGAATAAGGAATCGGATGTGCCATAAAGTTCGTAAAGAATATTTCCGCTATCCCCAGAGTAGACGTAGGCCGCTCCAGCATTGTTGAGGTTAGTGGTATCACTTCCGATTGCTCCAATGACAATGTCATCAATGTTGTCACCATTCACATCGCCGACCATTGCGACAGAGCAGCCAAAGCAATCATATTCTGATGTGCCATCAAGTTGATATAGTAGGGAACCGTTTTGGCCAGAAAATAAGTAAACTGTTCCGGCGCCATTTATACCATTTGGAGCAGTGTTGAAAGCTCCGACTATTAAGTCTGAGTAGCCATCGCCGTTTATGTCCCCTGCGGAAGAAACAGAGTAACCGAAATATTCAAAAAGGTTATTTCCATTCCACTGGTGTAGCAGCTGCCCAGTAGATCCAGAGTAGACATAGGCACTTCCCGTATGTGATATTCCATTGCTATCTGCAAGGTAAGCTCCAATAATAACATCGGCGAACCCATCGCCATTTACGTCACCTGCTCCGTCCACGGACCTGCCAAAAAAATCAAGTTCAGACAATCCGTTAAATTGGTAGAGTAGACCGCCGTCATTTCCAGAATAGATATATGCCGACCCAGCACTTGCGAGGCCGTTTGGATCAGCCTGATCCGCACCAATAATGACGTCATCAAATCCGTCATTATTGACATCACCAGCTGCAGCGACAGAGTGCCCGAAATAATCTGTAGCAGACGCACCGTCCCACTGGTAAAGCAGAAGTCCAGTCTTCCCAGAATAGGCATAAGCAGAACCCGCATTAATTATTCCATTCGGGTCGGCTAAGTGTGCTCCGACGATGACATCGGGATATCCGTCGTTGTCTAAATCACCTGCATCTGATACTGAGCGCCCGAAATTGTCATAATCCGAGGCCCCAGACCATTCATACAGGGTACTTTGGCTGAGTAATGGGCTTGCGCAAAGGATCATCACGGTGAGGGTAAATGATATTTTCATGTAACCTAAATATACATCAATAACAGATAGTTGGGGCCTGATTCCCCCCAAGTCCTTCTCCTTCATCTAAGCCCTTAGCCATTTAATGCCACTCTAATCTCGAACATAATATTACAAATATTATTCTCGTAGATGCGAGTGAGAGCTTAAATGGAAGTAGGGTAGAGGCTTATGCGGAGGGGGATATAAGACAAGATGTGATTTGCCTTATA
>JAQWRF010000144.1 GCA_029243845.1 Planctomycetota bacterium
GGTACGGTCGGCGAATTCAGCAGCACGGGCGCGCACTTTATCGAGGTCGGAGCGTTGGTCCTTCACAGTACTACTATAAACTCCCGACACAGCCTGCACCTTAGCCTGATGGCGCCCAAATACTTTTTCGAGAGCGTCGGACATTTCGCCAACACTAGCTTTAGCCCGTGCTGCCTTCATGCATAAGTCAAGTAAGTTACCGCTTTCATCCGCTGCCGCCGCGGTCAACGCCTCGAGCGTGGCGTCGGTTGCAGCTTGATCACGCTCGCTGCGTAATTGCTTTAGACGGGCGATTTGTTCCGCATAGACGCTGGCATTATCAACCGACAGCACCGGAATGTCTTCTTCGACATCAACCACATATTTATTCACGCCAACGATCGTCTGCTCGCCAGAATCGATACGCGCCTGCGCCTGCGCCGCCGCTTCTTCGATTCGCAACTTCGGCACGCCGCTTTCAATAGCTTTGGTCATACCGCCAAGATCTTCTACCTCCTGCAAGTGCACGCGAACTTTTTCCGCCATCTCGTGAGTTAAGCGCTCGACCAAATGTGAACCTCCCCATGGGTCAGGCGGACGACAAGTGCCCGACTCTTGCTGCAATTGAATTTGCGTGTTGCGGGCTATGCGCGCCGAGAAGTCCGTCGGCAAAGCCAATGCTTCGTCGAGTGAGTTCGTATGCAATGATTGGGTGTGCCCCTGAGTAGCAGCCATCGCCTCGATGCAAGTACGCGTAACATTGTTGTAAACATCTTGCGCCGTCAACGACCAACCAGAAGTTTGCGAGTGCGTGCGCAACATCTGCGACTTTACATTCTGCGGATTAAATTCCGCAACCATCTCGGACCATAACAGGCGTGCGGCGCGGAGCTTGGCAACTTCACTGAAGAAATCCATACCGATTGCCCAAAAGAAACTTAAGCGTGGCGCGAACTTATCGATGTCTAAGCCAGCGGCAAGACCGGTGCGCACGTATTCGAGGCCATCCGCCAAAGTGAAAGCCAACTCTAATTCAGGAGTCGCTCCCGCCTCTTGCATATGGTAACCCGAAATCGAAATGCAATTAAACTTCGGCATGTGCTCAGTGGTGTACTTAAAAATATCGGCGATAATGCGCATCGACGGCGCCGGCGGATAAATGTAAGTGTTGCGCACCATAAACTCTTTCAAAATATCGTTTTGGATGGTGCCGGTTAACTGTTCAGGCATAACACCCTGTTCTTCGGCAGCCACAATGTACAACGCCAAAATCGGCAACACTGCACCGTTCATGGTCATCGACACCGACATTTGATCCAGCGGAATCTTGTCAAACAAAATACGCATGTCAAGAATAGAATCAATTGCCACCCCGGCCATGCCGACATCACCGGTTACGCGAGGATTATCCGAGTCATAACCACGATGTGTTGCCAAATCAAAAGCAATTGACAAACCTTTTTGACCCGCAGCTAAATTACGTCGGTAAAAAGCATTTGATTCGGTAGCCGTAGAAAAACCAGCGTACTGCCTAATCGTCCAAGGACGATTAACATACATGGAAGCGTAAGGGCCGCGCACAAACGGCGGCTCTCCCGGTTCGCTACCCATGTGCGGGTAAGGATGCTTCACTTCACTCATGCTAAGACCTCATGCATTTGCTGTAGCGTAGCCACCGAATCTTCAAACTGACCCGCTACAACAACATGGATGTCATCGGCGTAGCTGCTCATCACTTCCTCTAACTCGGCAGCGTATTGTTTGTCGTCGCCGCAGATGCAGACTACTTTCGAATCGGAGCTGTCGCTTACGTTAAGCCCGCCTGCTGCGAAAAAGTTTGCAGCGAAAACCTTGCGAGTGTTATGCCGCGCTAAATCGCCCAAACAGTGCAAACGTATAGTGTTATCCTTTAAGTACGCGGCCTGATAACGCAATTGCTCAAAATCTTCAGCGTGGCGATGCGCATCGAGCGGCACCATTTGCGGCGACTGCGCCACCTTGCCAAGATGCAGTGCATCACTTATTTGAAAGACATTAGCACCGGCAGCACTTGCCGCTATGCAATCCTCAAAGCTTGATTGACCGTTTAAGACACAACCTTCAATTAAGTTCTCATAACTAAGGATAAAATCTTGTTCGTCTTCACCAAACACCGGCAAGGAGTCTGGCATATCCTCATCTAGCTGTGGATATTCGCTAACGCCCGTTATGGCATCAGCGCGAGTGGCAAAGCGTTGACTTTGCTCAACATATGTCTCACTCAGTTGCTCGCGTAACCAACCTTGCAGCAAGACACCCGGCATGGAACCGCGTGATTCTATTTGTTGCATGAAGTCAAAGCCTTCATCGACCAAACGCGAAGTATTTTCTTCGACCCAGTAACTGCCGGCGGTCGCATCCGATTGCTGCATGAGGTTAGACTCTTCTTGCAAGATAATCGCCACATTACGCGCCGCGCGTCGCGCCATCTCCGATGATTGGCCAAGCGCCTCGTCAAAACAAGAGGTAGTGACGACATCAACATTCGCTAATAACGCCGCAAAGGTTTGCTCGGTACCGCGCAACATGTTCGTGTGCGGAGCGCACTGACTAATTGTTTGTCGCGAGGATATCGCATGAATACGCGGAGTAATCTCTTCTTCGACACCATGCGCAGCCAAAACTTTAGCGAACAATGATTTAGCCGCCCGCAATTTAGCCACTTCAACAAAAATATCACGGCCCACGGCAATACGCAAAGTGGTGCGGCGCGCGATATCCGCAACGCTAATGTCAAGAGTATCGGCAAACGCGAAGTAATGACTTAAGGTCGCGGCCATTACTCCCAGTTGTTGTGCATGACTAGCACCGGCCATTTCGTGCACCTCAGTGCTAACGCAAAACACATTTGCCTTAGCCATATTCGCCTGCACAAACTCAAACAACGACCGTGCCTGGTGCTTTACATAATCAGGACCGCCAAGAAGTACACCGTCTTTGGCGAGACAGGACAGCGGATCGAATCCAAAATCGAAGCGTAACTCATTTAAGTCACAGCCTTGCTGACGGGCCAGAGCGATCACCGGTGCCGCATTCGGCATCGCGTTGGCACCCGCATCAAGAATGCACTCGATCATATTCAAATGCACGCCCTCTAATGCCTCTTGCCAAGAAGGTAAATCCCAGACCATTAATCCTTGATCACCTGCGGCCTCACTTCCATCCTCAGAATGCGGGTGCAGCGCCAATCGCGCCGCCGCGTCAACGCACAGCCATAAACCATGAGTGCCGCCAGTCAAATCTAGCTGCGCATGGTGTGCGCAATTCGCCGGCAACGCCATGTCGTAGCGCATTACATTAGCAGTGGTGTGAGTCATGACTGAGGACTATTCTAACAACTCTCGTAGCTCACTCACCACCAACTCAGGCACCTCAGCATGGACGTGATGCCCGATACCCGGCACGCTTACCCACTTGCCATCCGTCAAGCATTCAAAACGCTCGCGACCCTGTGGATGGCGTTGCATATATCCGCCCTCAGGCGCGATGACTGTAGTTTTACAAGCAACCCGTCGCGCCATTTCTTGCCAGTGCTCTTCGCCATAACGAATAGGATTTGGACCGCGCAAACGTGCATCTAATTTTAC
>JAQWRF010000184.1 GCA_029243845.1 Planctomycetota bacterium
GAGCCGGTGTTTCCTACATGGCAACCACCACATAATTCATTTGAGAAGCCAGGCACCGAGACAACGCGCACTTCGTCACCATACTTTTCACCGAACAACGCCGTAACGCCTGAAGCCTTAGCTTCGTCGAGTGAAGAAATATGAATGTCTAAGTCGGTAGCATTGAAAATTTCTGAAGTCACACACTCTTCGATTTGCGCGACGACTTCGCGACCCAAAGATTGTGGGTGTGTGTAATCAAAGCGTAAACCTTTAGGACTTACTTTCGAGCCCGCTTGATTAACATGCGCGCCTACAATTTCTTTCATCGCAGCATGCAACAAGTGTGTCGCCGTATGATGAGATTGTGTCAGCTGACGATTCTCTAAATCGATAGCGGCTGTGACTGTCGCGCCAACACTGAAGTTCGCCATAGCGACACCCGTGTGCAAGTAGAAGCCATCGTTTTGCACAGTTTGCTCGACCACAAAGACCTCTTTGCCCTCTATGGACAGCGCGCCATTATCACCTACTTGGCCGCCGCCTTCGGCATAGAAGGGTGTGGTGTCAAGAAGAACCGCACACTTATCGCCTTTGCTGACGTCTTGAGTCAAACCACCTTCGAGGCTGAAAGCAAGAACACGGCTCTCGAAGCTGAAGCAATCGTAACCCACGAATTCAGTTAGGTTAACGCAAGCGTCTTTGAGTTGACTACCCAGCGACTGGCTAAACACGTCACCTGAGATATCACTGCCTTCGCGTGCGCGTTGCTTTTGTTCTTGCATCGCAGCATCGAAGGTAGCTTCGTCTACTGACAAGCCGGCGTCTCGTACAACGACTACCGTGGTATCGAGAGGGAAACCAAACGTATCATGTAACTCGAAAGCAATTTCGCCAGGAAACACCGTTGCATTTTGCTCTTTAAGCGCTTCAATTTCAACAGCAAGGCGCTCGATGCCGGTGTTGTACACTTCGCGGAAACGAGCTTCTTCGCCGTCACACATTGCGACGATAGTATCTTGGTGACTAATCAACTCGTCATAGTGCTGCCCCATGGTGCTCTGGAAACAAGGCAATAGCGCAGACAAGAAGTTTTGCTCAATACCCATTTCAATACCGTCGCGAACAGCGCGACGTAAGATCTTGCGCACTACATAACCACGGCCGTCGCGTGCCGGCACAGCACCATCGGCAATGCAGAAAAACACCGCGCGTGCGTGATCGGAGATACGCCGCATGCGCACGCCATCTTCCGAATCGGTTACGTATTCGCGGCCGGTCAACTTTTGCAATACCTCGAGGCATGGCATAAACAAGTCTGTCTCGAAGTTATTCACGGCATTTTGGGCGACGGCGGCCAAGCGTTCGAGTCCCAAACCAACGTCGATGTTTTTGTTCGGTAGCGGGTCAAGTACCCCGCCATCTTTACGATCGAATTGCGTAAACACGCAATTACCGACCTCAACAAAACGATCTGGCAATTCTTCTAAGCCCTCGTTGCTGGGGAAAGGCTCATCAGGCTCGCTATCCCAATAGATTTCGGAGCATGGTCCGCAAACTCCGTTTGGCCCTTTGGACGGAGCCGACGATGGCCAGAAGTTTTCCTTTTCGCCCAGGCGGTAAATCCGTTCAGCATCGAGGCCGACAACCTCATGCCACAGCTTGAAAGCCTCGTCGTCGTCTTCAAATATCGTCACGACAAAGCGCTTTGGATCCCAGCCTAGCACTTCTGTAAAGAACTGCCATTCCCATGGAATGGTTTCTTCTTTAAAGTAGTCTCCGAAGGAGAAATTACCCAACATTTCAAAGAAAGTGTGGTGGCGTGGAGTAGCACCAACATTTTCAAGGTCAGGAACACGAATGCATTTTTGCGAAGTAGTTGCGCGCTGCATATTGCGGCCCTTGCCGAGAAACTCGTCTTTGAATTGATTCATCCCCGCACCTGTAAACAACAAGGTCGGGTCATTGGAAGGAATTAAGGAGTCTGAATCTAAACGAAGATGTCCCTTGGCTTCGAAGAAACCAAGGAACGCCTCGCGGATTTCAGCAACCGTTGTGGGTTTGCTCATACCGGTAAGGACTAGGGAGTTTTATTTTGAGGCTGTCGCGACTTTTGTCGCCTCAGGTTTTTCAGCAGGCTTTTTGGAGGAGGCCTCTGAAGACTTGGGACTCTCTACTTTACTCGGATTTAGCTCGTTGCGTATGAGAGAATCAAGCTCGCTTGCTAATTCGGGATTTTCGTTAAGAATGGTACGCACCGATTCGCGGCCCTGCCCCAAGCGAATCGGCTCTTTACCAGGTGCTTGATAACTAAACCAGGCGCCTGCTTTGAGCACGAAACCATACTGTAGGCCTAAATCAATCAAATCGCCAGAGGTTGAGATACCCTCGGTGTAGAGGATGTCGAACTCGGCGCGACGGAATGGCGGCGCCACCTTGTTTTTGACCACTGTGGCCTTGGTACGGTTTCCGATAATCACATCGCCGTTCTTGATTGCGCCAATGCGGCGGATATCGATACGCACTGAGCTATAAAACTTGAGTGCACGGCCACCAGGAGTCGTTTCTGGGTTACCAAACATGACACCAATTTTCTCGCGAAGTTGGTTGATGAAGATAACCACCGCATCGGTTTTTCCGATCACTGTCGTAAGGCGACGCAAAGCTTGCGACATCATTCGCGCTTGAACGCCAACGAACACATCGCCAATTTCACCTTTCATTTCTACCTGCGGAACTAAAGCTGCAACGGAATCGATAACAACGACATCTACAGCGTTTGACTTAACAAACTTCTCGCAGATATCGAGGCCCTCTTCGCCCGTTGACGGCTGAGACAACATGAACTTGTCGCCGTCGAGCTGCACGCCAAGCTTTTGAGCATATTCGGGATCGAACGCGTGCTCGGCATCGATGAACAGGCAGAAACCACCCTTCTTTTGCGCTTCGGCGACCACAGACATTGCCAAAGTGGACTTGCCTGAAGACTCTGGACCATAAAGCTCTACGACGCGGCCGCGCGGCAGACCTTTTCCGCCACAGGCGGCGTCGAGACCCAAGCTACCCGTAAGGACGCCTGAAATTGGCGCTTTGGCGGTAACAGATAAATCCATTACTGCTTCGGTGCCGTGTTCTTTGTGTACTGCAGCTATCGCTTCGGCCACTGCCTTTCGCTTCGCTGTAGAAGTGCTTGTTTTTTTAGTTGATTTTTTTACCACGTTATTGTTTGTGAGTTGTGTAGTCATGAGTGTAAGGCTTTTGTTAGGCATTTCAAGAGAGAAATCACTATTTTCTCTGTAGACGCCAAAAAAGCCCTAAGGACAGGAAAATACTGGGGAAAAACTCAAGAAATCACCTAATTCAGCAAACCTCGCATCAATTTCAGAGCGCGTTACCTGCTCTAAAGCCCTAACAGAGAAGTCTTGAACGGTGAATGAAGCACAAACCGTGCCATATGCCATAGCCCGATGGATGGACTTGGGAGTCAGCGAGCCTTCAGCGGCCAAGGCGCCCATCATGCCACCAGCAAAAGAATCGCCTGCACCGGTGGGATCTACGACGCTATCAACGGGGTATGCCAGCAGGCCAAATCGCTCATCGGGGGTAAACAGGAAGGCGCCATGCTCGCCCTTCTTAATAATCACATACTTAGGGCCCATCTTCTGCAAGGCAGCTCCGGCACGAATCAAATTCTGCTCGCCGGTAAGCATGCGCGCCTCGCCGTCATTCAGAACAAGGCCATCAATTTTCGAGAGCAAGGCATCAAGCTGTGGACGCGCAATGTCAATCCATAGATTCATCGTGTCGGCGAACACCGTTGAGTCAGGGAACTGCTCTAAGATTTCAAGCTGGGTTTCTGGCGCCATATTGGCCAAGAACAAAAACTTGCTATCGGTATATGATTCTGGAACGAAGGGTTTCTCAGTCAATACATTCAAATCCGTGACTAAGGTTTCCGCTTCGTTCATATCGCCGCTATAACTACCCGCCCAATGAAATGTTTTTTTATCGTCAAACACTTGTAGCCCGGCAAAGTCTGTCTCGCGTTGGCGCAAGACCTCCCAGGCTTCATCAGGAAAATCATTGCCGACGTTAGCAGCCAAGCGCACTTTAGTAAACAGCGAAGCTGCTAAAGAGAAGTAAACGGCTGAGCCGCCCACTACTCCTTCGACTGAGCCAGAAGGTGTCGTAATGTCATCACGACCGATAGATCCGAAAACGGTTAAGCTCATTTAATTATTGGTGCGACGGTCGGAAGAAGTAACCCAGAATAGTCCGCCGATTAGTCCGAATCCGATTTGAGTGATTAAGCGGAACAGCACAGAT
>JAQWRF010000204.1 GCA_029243845.1 Planctomycetota bacterium
AGGTTCACGCACTAAGATGCATGTGGCCGACTACAACGGCGATGGAAAGGCGGATGTGCTGGTCGGTGATGTGACATGGGAAGAATACCTGCTACCGCCGCTCTCGGAAGCTAAGGAAAAAGAGAAGCGTGAGTTCGAGCCTCAGTACGCGGCTGCTAAAGCCGAAAATGATCTTGCATGGGACGAGCGTAACACTTACGTCGGCAAAGCAGGAGGCATTCCGGATGAAGTCATCGAGCGCTGCGAAGCTGCCGACGCAAAATTCGCGCCACTCAGCAAACAGTGGTATAGCTACAGTCGAGAGAAGACACGCACCCACGGTTATGTGTGGCTGGTTTATCAAAAATAAGTTACAATATGGCGCACCGCCAGCGCCATGACCCCAGCTTCAACCACTCAAGACCGCATCGCATTTGTCCAACGTATGGGCAAAGCCCTACACCGCTATGGAGCCCCTGCTCATCGTCTTGAAGATGCATTAAAGGCGATGTCCAACGAACTCGGGCTGAAGGGCAACTTTTTCACCACGCCGTCAGCAATCATGTACAGCTATGACATACCTGGCGAAAACGGTATCGCGCGTTTGCAGCGAGTGCACAACAACGCGATCGACTTACATCGTTTAAGTCAGCTCGATAAATTGTTTAACGATTTTATAGGCACAGACTTAACAGTGACCGTCGCCAATGCGCGACTCGATGGCATCCTTGATGAAAGTTACGGATACAATCAAATCACAAAGCTATTTGCCTTCACCTTGACGAGTGGTGGTGCGTCTACCTTCTTCGGCGGTAATCTCGGCGATGTGGCGTTATCTTCAATTTGCGGGTTCTTGCTGTTCTTGATTTTTCAATGGTCGCAACACCGCGATGCGGTCAGACGTTTGTTCGATCCACTATCGGCAACAGTAATTAGCTTCGTTGCCACGGTTGGCGCCGCGCTGCTTGGTGCCAACGCCGACATTTCTACTTTAGCTGGCATCATTGTTTTAGTCCCTGGCTTCAGCATCATCATCGGCTCGACCGAGTTAGTGCTTGATCATCCAGTGTCAGGTTCAGCGCGCCTAGCTCGTGCCGGCATGACAGTACTGATGTTGTTCATCGGGGTGTTGTTTGGCAGCGGGATTGCGCAACACCTCTTCGACATCGACAGCCTACAGCAAGTGGTACCACCGACAATGCCAGTGTGGCTCCCACCACTCTCCATCGTCATCGCCGGCCTCGGCGTTGGTGTGTTATTTAATAACTCGCGTCGCGATTTACCCTGGGCAGTGGTCGCTGTTTGCCTGCCCTATCTAGCGATGAAGTTTGGTTTAGAAAATCTAGAGCGCGCGCCAAGCTTGTTTCTTGGTGCCGTTATCGTTGCCTTGTTCGGCAACATGTTCGCTCGCGCTTTCGACCGGCCTGCACTCACCGTGTTGATGCCGGGCATTCTAATATTAGTACCGGGCGCAACTAGCTTTCTCTCCATCACCGACATCGCGGGCGGCAACTTCCAAACAGGACTGCAATCGGCGTTTCAGGTGTTTATCAGTGGCGCGGCCATTGTCGCTGGGTTTATGACGAGTAGCTTGTTGTTGCCACCGCGCAAAGCACTGTAGTTCTCGCCTACTGCTTCTTCACAAACTTGGTCAGAATCACAATCTTCTGACCACTCACGCGCCCTTCGATGTGTTCGTGATTGCTTTCAACTAAGCGAATACCTTTAACCGCGGTACCACGTTTAGCAGTAAAGCCACCGCCTTTGACATCAAGGTCTTTAATCAACACTACCCCATCGCCATGGCTTAACTCTGCGCCCAGGCTATCGACGTGTTTCGCAGCAACCACTTCTTGATACTCAGCCCACTCGCGTAACTCGTCATCTAGATACAACATCTCAAGCAAGCTACCGGCCCAATCTGTAGCCGACAACTTATTTAACATGCGCCACGCTAGTACTTGCACCGCCGCAGTTTCACTCCACATGGAATCATTAAGACAGCGCCAATGATTTTCGTCGAGGTCAACATCACCACGCACTTGCGGATGGCAAACGCCGCACAAAGCGACTACCGCATCTTTAGGAACAACAGCTAACTCAGAAAGATCGCCGACGTTTGAACAAAGGTCACACGCCGTCATTAACTCAAATCTGCCATTGGCGTGATGCCACCCGTTAACGGTAGCGCGTAATCGATAAATGCTTGAGTAACACCTTGATGTCCAGCGAGATAATCATCAGGCATATCTTTAGTGTGCTTCGCCACGTTTTTAAGTGCGGTAACAATCGTATCGCACTGATACGTGTCGCCATCTAAACGGCGCAACGCAATAGAGCCAGAACCATATTCGCCGCTCACAGCAGCTTCGACAGCTTTGCGCCCTACCAGGCGCGCTTCTGCGCGATCGACTTCACTAGCATCAGCAGGAAAAGAACGTTGTAGGTAACCAAAAGTATCTGCGCGCACCCGCAGGCCGTCAAAGTTTTCTTTGACGAGGTTTGCTAATGCATCACCCAAGGCGCCAGTGCCAGAAAGCTGCACGTTGCCATGACTATCTTTTTGACCCGCCATCGCCGAGCCACTCATTTCAGCATACACTTGCAAGAACGAGACACCCTCAGCATTGTGGATACCCTCGCTGACAGCTACGACGCAACGGCCAAGGCGGTCGTGTACTTCTTTTACATCGATAATGAATTGCTCAGGGTCGAATACACGTTCTGGTAAATAAACTAAGTGAGGTCCGTCTTCGTCGTTGCGCTTGCCGAGCACTGAAGCAGCGGCGAGCCATCCGGCGTGGCGACCCATGATGACGTTGATTTTTACGCCACGCAGTGAACGGTTATCACGGTCGTCGCCTTGAAAGGCGTGAGCCACGAAACGCGCGGCAGAACCGTAACCTGGGCAGTGATCGGTAACTCTAAGGTCGTTGTCGATAGTTTTCGGGATATGGAAACAACGAATTTCGTAACCGAGCTCAGCAGCTTGTTGCTCGACGATATGTGCCGTTTCAGCAGTGTCATTACCG
>JAQWRF010000232.1 GCA_029243845.1 Planctomycetota bacterium
ATTACTGCGGTAAATCAGGGACTTCGAAGCATATCTCTGGACCGGCAAAAGACAAGTACACCTCACTATTCGTTGCTTACGGCCCTCTTGAAGAGCCAGAAGTCTTGGTACTGGTAGTGGCCTTCGGTACTCACGGTACTACGGCGCATTATTATGGTTCTCAGGTTTGCGGTCCTGCGGCAGCTAACATTTTGCAACATGCCTTGAAATCGCGCGGAACATTGCCGCCTTCGGGCTTGGAATCAGGAGCTAATAAGGCTAATCTTGACCGGTAGCATGCTCGTCGCCGACCTCATCAACGCACTGCAAAAACGCGGATTATCTCCACAGTTGTGGCCAGCTCAGGCCCAGTTGCTTGACGTTGATTTGGTGCGTGCATGTTTCGATTCGCGGCGCGTGCAGCCGGGCGACATTTTTTGCGCTATTCCGGGGCATAGTCAGCAGGGTGCCGATTTTATTCAGTCCGCCTTAGATGCTCAGGCGTCCATGTTGTTGGTCGATCAAGTTCGCGAGCAATTTAGCTGCCCACAGCTGGTTGTTGGCGAGGAATTGGCGTTGACTGCCGCGCACTGTGCGGACCTGCTCGCCGGACGACCGAGTTCAAAGATGTGGTGCGCCGCTATCACCGGTACTAATGGTAAAACTACGGTTGCTCATTTAGTGCGTGGGGCCTTAGAGCAATTAGATATTAAAGCTGCATCATGCGGTACTCTCGGTATGATTGACCATAAGGGAATCACACCGAATTTAAACACGACTCCAGCGGCTGATGTTGTTCACAGTTGGCTGGCCGAATTGGCTGAGGCGCAGTATGGAGCAGTAATCGTTGAAGCGAGTTCGCACGGCATCGTGCAACACCGTGTCACGGCAGTCGATTTCGATTGCGTTGCTTTTACCAATCTAAGTCATGAACACTTAGATTACCATCACACTCTCGAGAAGTATGCTGCTGCAAAAATGCAGTTGATCAACAGCTTGCCATCCACGGCAATCGCTTTTGTGCCACACTCAAAAATGCTGATAGATTTGTGTAGTTCTGCAGCGGCAGAAATAATGAGCTGGTCGAGTCGCGACGCGCAAGCGGATGTCGTTTGCGGAATCACAGAATTGGCAAATGGTGTTCAGGTCACTTTCGATTGGGAGGAAGAGCAGGGCGTCATTCACAGTGCACTATGTGGGTATCACAATGGCGAAAACCTTTTCTTAGCGGCATTAATGATGCTCTCTAAGGGATTGCCAATCCGCGATGTGTGCTCTGCATTGTCATCTCAACCAGCAGCCGACGGACGCCTCGAACAGGTAACGGTGCATCAAGGTTTGGCCTTCGTTGATTACGCGCATACTCCTGACGCCCTTGAAAAAGTGCTGATGGCCTTACGTGCTAGCCACCCTAAGTGTGTCCTTAAAGCCGTTTTCGGAGCTGGTGGTGATCGAGATAATGCGAAACGTAAAGCTATGGGTAGTGCGGTTAGTGATCATGCCGATTGGTGCGTACTCACTTCTGATAACCCACGCACAGAATCGCCAGAGTCCATCATTGAGCAAGTCGCTGCAGGCATTGATGAAGGAGCGCTAAACTTCCACAGTATTGTTGAACGCGATGATGCGATTCGTTTTGCAGTTGAATCTCTTGGCCCTAGTGATGTGTTAGTAATAGCAGGCAAAGGCCACGAGACCTATCAAGAAATCAATGGCGTCCGTCATTCCTTCGATGATCGTTTACAAATACGTGAGGCGGTGCAATGTCTGGCATGACCATTCACCAAGTGTACGCGGCATTGAATACATCCTTGCCTAGCGAGGTGCTGAATACCGAGTTGCCCAAGGTGGAAGTTGATTCTCGGCTAATTACCGCGGGGGATGTTTTCGTCGCGTTGCCAGGTGCGCGCAGTGACGGCCACGATCACCTCGACAGCGCCATTGCAAACGGTGCGCAATTGCTAGTAGTGCAGCGCGATATGGGTACAGAATTTTCCGTCCCGCAAATTGTTGTTACAGACTGTTTGCAGGCACTTGCTGCTTTAGCGACTTTCCATCGCGCGCATTGTCGCGGGAAGGTGATTGGTATAACCGGGTCTGTCGGGAAAACGACAGCTAAAGATTTTCTGTTGCAATTGTTTTCTAAGAGCTCGCTCACTGCCTATGCTGCTCCTAAATCATACAACTCAGAGATTGGATTGCCATTGGCGATGCTTGGTGCGCCGCGCGACGCTGATTTTATCGTTCTTGAGTATGGCATCAACGAGCCGGGTGAAATGCAATATTTGATTGACGTCGTCAGGCCAGATGTGGCAACCATTGTGGCTATTGGTGCGGCTCATCTCGAAGGTTTGAGCGACTTGCAAACAATCGCCCATGAAAAAAATAGGTTATTACAATCGGTCTCGCCACGTGGGTCGGTGTGGATAGATAATTTATGCTTAGAATTGCTGAACGAAGATGAGCGCAGTTGGTTGGCGGAATCACACCTTTGCGATCACACGGCATACAGTTACAGCTTTGACGGCACTAAGTTCGCAGTAAATCACTCGCAGCTTGGCGAAGCAGAAGTGGCTTGTATTGCGCCGCATGAACTACGTCTAGCGATGTTGATGGCTGAGATCGCGCTTGACTGCCAAGTTTCGCCCGAACATATTAAAGAGTCCTTGTCATGCTTAGTCAAGCCACATGGACGCCTTCAGCAATTACGTATAGGCGATGTTGACTTTATTGATGACGCATATAACGCTAACCCGACATCCATGCTTGCTGCGTTACGTGCATTGTCAGAGTTGCCTTGTGGCGGCCGTCGCGTCGCAGTGCTTGGCTCTATGCAAGAGCTTGGGTCAGAGCAACATGCATTACACGCGCAAGTAGGCCGTTCACTTGACGAGTTCGCCATTGATGTCGTGCTTTGTGTGGGCGAGTTGGCGTCTGTTATTGCCGACGCTGTACCGCAGCAAATCCAAGTGGTGCGCGTTGCTGATTGTGCGGC
>JAQWRF010000247.1 GCA_029243845.1 Planctomycetota bacterium
GCTTATTGGCGAGGCGATTCCGAAAACAAAATGTTGACCCGAGTGTATGGCACAGCGTGGTGGCATAAAAAAGACCTAAAAAAGTACATGGTGTATCTTGAAGAAGTGCAGCAACGCGATCACCGCAAGCTCGGCCGCGAATTGAACTTGTTCAGCCTGCATGCCGAATACGGTGCAGGGTTGGTGTTTTGGCATCAAAAGCTCGGTTATGTACGTCGCCAACTCGAGCAGTGGTGGTGGGATTTGCACCACCAACGCGAGTACTGGCCGGTTTACACTCCGCACGTGGCGAGTGAAAATGTTTTCATACAGTCAGGCCATCTTGAGAATTATGCCGACATGATTTGGGCACCGATGGATGTCGACGGACGCCCTTATCGTGTGAAGCCAATGAACTGTCCGGGGCATGTGACGATTTTTAATTCGACACGTCACTCGTATCGCGACTTACCAATACGCATGGCCGAACTCGGTTCAGTTTACCGTTACGAGCCATCGGGTACTTTGCATGGCATGTTGCGTGTGCGTGGTTTTACTCAAGACGACGCTCATATTTTCTGTACGCCCGAGCAGCTAGCTGATGAAATTGTCGATGTGCTTAAGCTAGTGCATACCATCCTTAGTACTTTCGGTTACTCGTACACAGCTTACTTGGCAACGCGTCCTGAAAAATACTTAGGTACGGACGAAATATGGGGGCATGCTATTAGTGCTCTTGTTGACGCTGCTGAACGTCAAGAGTTAAAGCTCGAAGATGATCCAGGTGGCGGTGTGTTTTATGGCCCGAAGATTGACTTCAAAATTAAAGATGCTTTGGGCCGTGAGTGGCAGGGGCCGACTGTGCAGGTTGACTTTAACTTGCCAGATCGCTTCGACATCCAGTACAACGATGCCGACAATGCCTTGAAGCGTCCGGTGATGGTGCACCGCGCTATTTTCGGATCACTTGAACGTTTCGTCGGTGGTTTGATCGAGCATTTTGCAGCTTGGTTCCCAGTCTGGTTGTGTCCAATGCCGGTTGCGGTGCTGCCTATTACCGATGATCAACTTGATCCTGCGAAAGAGTTGCGCAGCAAATTAATGGCGCGTGGCTTCAATGTTGAGTTGTCTTACGATGGCCCATTGCGGAAGCGCGTGCGTGATAGCGAAGTTAATAAAGTTCCGTACATGGCGGTTATCGGCGAGCGCGAGGCAGAGAATGGGCAAGTTAGCTTGCGTATTCACGGAGTCAAGCAGCAAGTGACTTTGACCATCGATGAATTTATCGCTTTGCTAGAAGAGAAGCGATCGTCAAAGTCCCTGACTTATGGTATCGATGCCGAGTAAAACGGCATTTATCACTGGTGCGTCATCCGGAATCGGACAAGCCGCAGCGCATCAATTCGCTGCGGTAGGTTTCGATTTAATCATTAGTGCGCGTCGTAAATCACGCATCGATGAACTATCACGTTTGCTCGTCGAGCAGCATAGTGGCGAAGTCATAGCACTTGAACTTGATGTGCGCGATCAAGGGGCAGTACAGAAATCGATTGGGTCATTGCCTAAGAAATGGCAGGCTATCGATGTGTTAATAAATAACGCTGGCCTGTCGCGCGGATTGGTCACCATTGATGAAGGCCTCATCAGCGACTGGGATGAAATGATTGATACTAATGTCAAGGGTTTACTCTATGTCTCGCGCGCTGTCACACCATTAATGGTTAAGCGTCAGGCGGGGCACATCATTAATGTTGGCTCCATTGCCGGTCACGAAGTTTACGCTAATGGCGCGGTTTACTGTGCGAGCAAACATGCCGTCGACGCTTTGACTAAAGGCATGCGTATCGATTTGTGCCAACGCGGAGTTAAAGTTTCAACGATAGACCCGGGCCTGGTGAACACCGAATTTAGCAGGGTGCGCTTTCACGGTGATCAACAGCGCGCCGATTCCACTTACAACGGCATGAGGCCGTTATCAGCAGATGACGTGGCGGCCACTATTCTTTACATGGCGCAGGCTCCAGCACACGTCAATCTTGCTGAAGTTCTGTTGTTGCCAACGGATCAAGCCGCCGCCACCGTGGTCAAGCGCGACAACTAATTAATAAAATGACAAATCCATTACCTACCGTAGATTGGTTGCACGTTTGTGACCATGCCTTTCGCGATGAACAAGGAAAGTTGTGCTTGATAGGCTTGTTCGACACGCTAGCCTCACAAGAATTGCCTGGTCGACTACCGATGCTATCCGTGGCTATTGGCTTAAGTGATGGTACCGGCGAATATGAAATTGGCTTGCAGGTGACTGCGCCAAGCGGCAAGGCGGTTAACATGAAATTACCGCCGGTGCAATTGGCTGATCCGCGGGCCAAGGCACGAGCGGTAATTCGCCTCAACGGCATGCCGTTTGAGGAATTTGGCACTTATGCTTTTAGGTTAATTTTGGACGGCGCGCCAATTGAATGGCCGTGTCACTACCTAGAGCATTCGCAGATTCAAGCACCCACTAATGGTCCTGCTCCTGGTCCGATGCCGCCACCTCCCGGTAGTTTTTCTAACTGATGCCTGCCCCAGCGCTCATTCATGAACCAGTAGCGGTGCTAGCCGTATTGTTGTCATTCCTTGGATTCCTTTTCTGGGCTAATCAACAAGCCTTCGGCCAAAAGATATTTAAGTTCGCGCCTTTGTTGGTGTTTGCTTATTTCGTGCCAACGGTTTTGTCGAACACTGGGATCATCCCATTAGAGAGCGAGCTCTATGGTTTCGTTAAACAATGGTTGCTGCCGGCATCCTTGCTGCTTCTTACGTTGTCCGTCGACATCAAAGGCATTATTGGTTTAGGTCGAAACGCAGTCTTCCTCTTTTTAGGCGCAACCTTCGCCATTGTCGTTTCCGGGCCTATAGCTTTGTGGGCTTGCTCATCGTTGATTCCGCTCGAGATGCACGACCAAGCGTGGCGCGGATTGTCGGCATTGGCCGGCTCATGGATTGGCGGTGGCGCCAACATGATTGCTCTAAAAGAGCACGCGGGCGCATCCGATTCGATGATGTCGGTAATCGTTATTGTCGACGTCGCAGTGGCCAACTTGTGGATGGCAATTTTGCTGTGGTTCGCCGGACGTGAAAAAGAGATGGACGCTTCGATTGGCGCTGACCGCACCAGTCTCGACACTTTGCGTGAAAAGGTTGCGACCTATGCTGACCGAGTGAAGCGTCCAACCGACCTTGGTTCGCTATTGTTGATTTGCGCATTAGGTATCGGTGGTGCAGTAGTGGCTACGGCACTTGCTGACGTGTTGCCGCCAGTGGGCGAATTCATTAAGGGCTTTACTTGGGTAGTGATATTAGTGTCAGTATTTGGACTTACTCTATCCTTTACTCCAATCAAAAAGCTCGAAGGCGCCGGCGCTTCGCATATGGGATCGGTTTTCCTGTATTTGTTAGTCGCAACCATCGGCGCTAAAGCCGAGTTCTCTGAAATAGCTAAGCCCGAAAACGTCGGCTTTGTGATTGTAGGTTTAGTCTGGATGCTACTTCACGCAATCGTGTTGTTAAGTATGCGTTACTGGCTTAAAGCACCCATTTTCTTCGTCGCAGTTGGTTCCAAAGCCAACATTGGCGGCGCAGCCTCAGCGCCGATCGTTGCAAGCGCCTTCCATCCCGCATTGGCGCCAGTCGGTGTGTTGTTGGCAGTAGGGGGTTACGTGCTGGGTACTTTTGCTGCTTTAGTTTGCTCGTACATGCTCGAACTAGTTTTATAGCGATGGAGCGCAATAGCTTCATCAGCAAGTTGCCTAAAACCGATTTGCACGTTCATCTCGATGGTTCGCTACGAGAAACTACTTTGCATGAATTGGCAGAGCAGTTCGCCTATGACATTCCTGAAGGTGTTTTTAAAGAGCGGTACGACTCTCTGGAAGATTATCTGCGTGGATTTGAATTTACCTGTGCCGTAATGCGCGACGAGCATTCTATTGCGCGTATTGCTTACGAGTTATGTGCCGATGCTTTCAACGAAGGTGTTTACTACCAAGAGATTCGCTTTGCGCCGCAGTTGCTAGAGGAGCATGGCTTAACTTGCCAACAAATTCTGACAGCGGCCAGTGCAGGTATTGCTAAAGCCGAAGCCGAATTTAATAATGAAACTCCAATAGATTTATATCGAGCTTCAATCATTGTGTGCGCCATGCGATTCCCAGAGCAGTTCGCTTCGAAGTCTGTGGCAGCGGTTCACTCAGCCATTGAAGCGCGGGATATTCTTGGTTTGCCGGTTGTCGGTTTCGATCTCGCGGGCGCTGAATACGGCAATCCTGCAAATGCACATAGCGAAGCCTATAAAATCGCCAAAGATGCCGGTCTCGGTCGCACAGTTCATGCCGGGGAAGCGGATGCCGCTAGTTCTATTGCAGATGCCATCGCTAGTTGTGATGCGCAGCGCATTGGCCACGGAACTCACTTGTTGCAAGATGAGCCTCTGACACGTCTCGTTAAAGACAGCGATGTGCTGCTTGAAGTCTGCCTGACATCAAACCTGCAAACCATGCCACATCTAAAGGATTTAAGCCAACATCCTTACCGTCAGTTTATTGAACTTGATGTGCCGTTTACTTTGGCAACGGATAATCGTTTAGTCTCGCGCACTGATGTGTGCACCGAGTATCAGCGTGCCGCCGAGTTTGCTGCGTTAGATCATGCGCAACTAGCAAAAATAGCGGCTAAAGGATTTGATGCTATGTTCTTCCCTGGCAGTGTAGGGCAGGCTCAGCAGTACCGCGATGCTATTAAAGTAGAGACTGACAGGGTGCGTGCAAACTGTTAAGCTAGTGCATGATTTCTCTGACAGTAATAGGCCTGCTACTGCCTCTGGCAGCTAGCCAAGAGCCCGCGGCAGACCCCGATGGTCAAGCCATTTATACCCAAAGCTGTGCGTTGTGCCATGGTGAAAAGGGCGACGGTAATGGCGCCGCCAAATTCGACCCGCCGGCCCGAAGTTTTGTTGATGGTGGTTACTCCTTTGGTAACACTCCGAATGCTGTGTTTAACACAATCTCAAACGGAATAGGGGGTACTGCAATGCCAGCGTTTCAGGGGCAGCTGACGGAGGCAGAAATAAAAGCGGTGGCAACTCTAGTCATCGGGTTCGCGCCTCAAGAAGAAATATCAGATCCACTGGCGGCAGTGTTGCAGGTAAGCGAGCGGCCGCAAATTATTCGCGGCGGGCTGAATGCTTACCACAAAAAAGACACGGTCATACCACGGGCATTAGTCTTGGGCGGTCTTGATGGCCTCAGTGTAGAGTTAGACACTGCCACCATGGGAGTGCTGGCCTTTCGACGCGGCGATTTCGTACAACGCAACGATTGGGGAGACCGCGGTGGTGCAATGCTTGAGCCCATGGGCGAGCTGTTAATGTCAAACACAGAAAATGGAAACAGTTGGGGCCTTTTCTCGGCATCAGGTTTTCGCGATGCCAAGTTTAAATTCGTCGCCACAGAAGTTAGCGAACAGAAGGCTAAAGTAGTTTATCGTATTATCGATTCTGAAAATTCGGTGGAAGTCGCCGAAGTCGTTGAATACTTCGAGATTGCGAAAGAGCGCTACACCGACGCCGACTTTGTAGTTAACCAGCAAATCCTAATCACTTGGCTTGCGGGATGCGATGCTTCTTTGTTTTACGGCGCTAGCTACGAAGCACCAACTGGCTGGCGCGTGGGTCGTGGTTTACGGCTCGACCAGGCTGAGCTAGGCCGCTCGTTTTCTTTTTTATATCAATACGTCCAAGTGAAAGAGACCCTTCCTTCTGAGTCACAACATTCGGAACACGACCATGAATAGTCTCTGCATATTATTATTGGCAGGATGCCAAACCGTTGAAGCCGATCACTACTCGGTAGAATTTCTGCCAATCCCTGATGGCGAAACTTTAGAAGTTGGCGGTATCGATTTCTTGTCCGACGGCACAATGTTGCTTAGTACGCGTCGCGGGCGCGTGTGGTGGGTTGACAATGCCATGTCAGACGATATGTCGCAGATGAAGTTCCATATTTTTGCTGAAGGTCTACATGAGGGTCTAGGTCTCGAAGTCATTGATGACGAGATTTTCGTTATGCAGCGCGGCGAGCTTTCGCATTTGATTGATCTTGATGGCGACCAAATATGTGACCGTATCGAAGCTGTTTCGCAAGACTGGGGCATGACCGGCAACTATCATGAATTTGCTTTTGGCATGCCTGTCGACGAACAAGGCAATTTTTACATTAGCACTAACGTCGGATTCTGGAGCCCTGACTGGTGGCACGGCAAGGCGAAAGCGCCACGCCGCGGAACTATCCTTAAAGTTACTCCAGATGGCGAAACAACGTGGTTCGCCAGTGGCGTGCGTAGTCCTTGTGGCTTGGGTATTGATAGCCAACAGCGTTTACTCTACACCGACAATCAAGGCGACTGGATGCCTGTTTGCGGTCTTTTCGATGTCAAGCAAGACGACTTCTTTGGTCACCCTAGCTCGTTGCGCTGGACGGCCGATTATGAATTCGGCGCGATTGATCCGAGCACAACTGTTGCGCCTAAGCGTCAGCCAAAGTCTGCGGCAATCTGGATTCCATACGATTGGTCACGCTCGACAGGTAATTTAGTCCACGATACGACCGCAGGAAAGTTCGGGCCGTTCGAAGATCAATTGTTCGTTGCCGAGTTAACGCTTGGTAACGTACTACGCGTAATGCTCGAAGACGTTCAAGGAGTCACTCAAGGCGCAGTAGTCCAATTC
>JAQWRF010000278.1 GCA_029243845.1 Planctomycetota bacterium
AATAACACCGATGGTGCCAATCGGGTGCCACTGCTCGCGCATAGCATGTTGCGGACGCTCGGAGTGTAGAGACAAACCGTAAAGCATGCGTGACTGGCCCACCGCAAAGTCAGCGATGTCGATGGCTTCTTGAACATCGCCTAGCCCTTCTTGCAGAATCTTGCCCATTTCTAGTGACACAATCTTGCCGAGTGGCTCTTTGTACTTACGCATGGCTTCACCCATTAGGCGTACGTATTCGCCACGCGCTGGAGCAGGAAGTTCGCGCCATTTCAAGAATGCAGCATGCGCTTCAGCGGAGACTTTTTCATAGTCAGCAACCGTAGCTTGCTTAACACTACCGATTTGTTCGCCTGTAGCAGGTGAGTAGACGGCTAAGTCGTCGCCGCCGCATTCAAGCCATTCGCCGCAGTAAGCGCCGGATTGTGGGCCATCAATACCTAGTTCTTTGAGGAATGAGAGGTCTAAAGAGGATGCTGGAGATGTCATGGTCAGAGATTCTATCTGATTCTAGACATCATTTGCGGCGTTGTTAGTGAATTACCGCTTACCGTGTGCATCAAAGGCGGTAGGTGAAGATTAACGGGGAAATAGCAACTCAATAGACGCTTGATTAGGATATACCCATGGCATCCTCAGCTAGACGGCGGGCACGGAACGGCAACCTCCCCTTGCGCGAAAACCTCACCGTTAAGCGCGAGCGCGCTGCTGTAATCTTAAAAAAGTTGCGCAAGATTTACCCTGACGCCAAGACCTCTTTAGATTACAAAAACACCTTCGAGTTATTAATCGCGACTTTATTATCGGCACAATGCACCGACAAAAGCGTTAACAACGAAACGCCGGCATTATTCAAAGCAATGCCCGATGCGACAACCATGGCGCGCGCTTCGGTCGATGAAATCCGCGAGCTGGTTAAGCGCATTAACTTTTTTAACAATAAAGCGAAGAATATGCATAAAACTGCAAATATCTTAGTCGACAAACATAACGGCGAAGTCCCCCGCACGATGGATGAGTTACTGGAGCTAGCTGGAGTAGCGCGCAAGACGGCGAATTGCGTCATGGGCCGCGGATTTAATAATCCAGTGGGCATTGTGATTGACACCCATGTCGGACGCATTGCGCGGCGCATGAATTTGACTAAAGAGCATGACCCGATAAAAGTCGAACGTGATCTAATCAAGTTGTTTGAACGCGACGACTGGGTATTTATAAGCCATAGCCTGATTTACCTCGGTCGCGAAACTTGCACTGCGCGTAAAGCTAAGTGCGATCAATGTCCATTTGCGATGTTGTGTCAGCAAGTTATTTGACGCCCCACCCGTCCGAACGGACGATAATCACATTTGCTTGATTTACCGGCGACTTATTCCAGAGATTTATGTAATGCCAAGCGGGCCAATAATCTCGTCGAATCTAAAGTAGGCAATGGGCAATCATCCGGCTGAACGATGAGAGGAATCTCTGTGCAACCTAAGACCACCCCATCGCAGCCCTGTTCTTTCAATTCTTGAATCACCTCATTGAAATATAATCGCGATGATTCTTTAATGACACCATAAACCAATTCGTTAAAAATGATCTTGTCAATGTTCTGCCTTTGCTCCTCAGTTGGAATCTTACATGAGATGCCAAGCTTCGCTAAAGTCTCCGAATAAACGGGGCCGGTCATCAAATGGCTTGTTCCGGTAATGGCTAAACAGGATAAATCTAACTCACGGGCCTGATGAGCAACGGCATCGGCGATGTGAATCCATGGGATTGGAGACTCTGCAGCAACGATGCTATATGCCTCGTGAATAGTATTGTCAGGCGAAAGAGCGAAATCAGCCCCACAACTCTTTAGTTTATGCGCGGAGGACAACATCAAATCTGCGACCTGCCTCCAGTCGCCTGCCCGAACGGCAATCATGTATTCACCCAATGGATGGGTATGCATGGTCACTTCTGGGTGCATGTGTTCGCCCATCTGTTCTTTTGCTTCAGAACAGATAGT
>JAQWRF010000281.1 GCA_029243845.1 Planctomycetota bacterium
CCTAATTTCTTAGCGGCTTCTACGTTTTCTAGAGGGATTTCGTCCTCTGGTATTTCACGATTTTCTTCTGTTGATGATCGTGATGATGAAGTGCTGCTGCGTCCACGTCCGCTACTGCGCCCGTTGTTACGACCGCGACGATCGGCGCCTTCTTCAAGCGGCTCAATCTTCGGTGGTGTTGGTTTACCAACCAACTCTTCACCCAAGAATACGCTGATGAAATCTTCGATCTCGTCGAGAGACATCAAAGTCATATCGAGCATGTCCGTTGCGCGCTTACAAGTAGCAGTATCGGGCGGACGAATAAGTAACAAGCCCGCTGAAGTGCGGTCGGTGCCAAAAGTCTTAACCAAGCCGCGGAAACGCGCGCTGTAATCTTGCCAGTGTCCGGTTTTACATTCAATCCATACAAGACGTCCATCGACACAAGCCATTAAGTCTGACTCGAATTCGCGACCATCGCTGAATGAGCCTTTTACGTTGTACATCAGTTGGAATTTTTCCGGGTTGATTGACGCGCGCAAGCGTTTGCCCATTATCGCGCTAACGAAAATTTCTAGCCATCCACCTGTTAAGAACTGAGCAATTTCTCCGTCTTTAGTTGGAATAACGCGCAGCTGCCTTTTGGGCGAGCGGTGGTAGTAAAAATCTTTGAGCATGCCATGGCGATGCAACAAAGTGCCAAACTGGACGGCAGCCGATCTCTCGGCTTGTGACATGTGGTCAATATCAATGCGCTGGCCGCGGCCGTTTGCCACACAACGCTTTAGCTTCTCGTAAAACGGGCTAAGTGCTGTGAAATGAACTCCGAGGTGGCGAGAGAGATGCTCGAATGCCTCATTGAGGTTGATATCGTCATGACCCTCGTAAACCCAAATGTCGCGTTCCGCTAGGTAGTCGACCAACAGGCCAACTGGGGCGCCGTCTGGTATAGGCTTACGTTCGCGCGGTTTGCGCGGCTCGGAGCTACGAGAAGTGCGACTGCGGTTATTGGTGTCGCGTGGACCGCTCGAGTTGCGTGAGACACGGCTATTTCTGCCGCCGCGCCTATTGCGGTTGCCGTTGTCGCGAGCACTACCCTCGGATGACAACGAATCACCCCCACCGAGTGTGTCTCGGAGGAGTGTTATTTCTTCTTTTAAAGCCCTTAATTCTTCGCTGAGTTCAGCAGAAGCAGGGGCTTGGTTCGAGGAACGATTGCGATGTAGGTCGCTTGATTTCGGTCCTGAGAATAAGCGTTGGAACCAGCCCATGTGGGTATTATCAAACTTTCTATTCACATGCGCAAGTGCCAAACGTAAGGTAAGTTAAATGATTCCTCTGCTACTGACTCTTTTCGCCCTGCAGCACCCGGCAAATCACCTGGAAAACGAGACGAGCCCCTACCTTCTACAGCATGCGCACAACCCTGTGGCCTGGTATCCATGGGGAGATGAAGCTATTGAGAGGGCAAAAGCTGAGGATAAGGCTATTTTCCTGAGCATTGGGTATTCGGCCTGCCACTGGTGTCATGTAATGGAGCGTGAGTCCTTTGAGGACGAGGCTACCGCTGAATTCATGAACAAGCATTTCATTTGCATCAAGGTTGACCGCGAAGAACGCCCAGATATTGATGACCTATATATGTCTGCCGTGCAGAAGATGACGGGCTCGGGTGGATGGCCGATGTCGGTGTGGCTGACTCCTGAGTTAAAGCCTTTTTACGGCGGCACTTACTTCCCGCCAGCTCCCGCATATGGTCGCCCCAGCTTTATGATGGTGCTAGAAAACCTATCTAAAGCCTGGGATACGCAGCGTGATGAAGTAATCGAGGCCTCTGAGTCGCTGAATGCACAACTGCAGACCAACTTTCCCGATTTGGATAGCGAGCAGGCATTGCCATCGGTGGCTGATCTTACGGCCATGCAAACGACATGGGTGAACTCCTATTGGGCGGTGTACGACCACATTGAGGGTGGCTTCGGTAAAGCCCCAAAGTTTCCGCATGCCACTGATTTACGCTTTTTGCTAAACATAGCAGGCACCCATACTGATGAGCAGACGGTCAATCGCGCAACAGAGATGTGCGTACTTACTTTACAAAAGATGGCGAGCGCCGGAATGTACGATCAACTAGCCGGAGGGTTTGCGCGCTACTCTGTTGACGCGAAATGGGTCATCCCACACTTTGAAAAGATGCTTTACGACCAAGGCACTTTGATACCGGCCTATGTGCTTGGATATCGATTAAGCAAAGACCCCGCATTTGCCACCATCGCACGTGATAGCTGCGATTATTTACTGCGCGAAATGCAAAGCGTTGACGGCGGTTTTTACAGCTCGACGGATGCGGATTCGGAGGGCGAAGAGGGAAAGTATTTCGTTTGGTCACCAGACGAGATGAAAGCCGAGTTGAATGACGAGCTAGCAAAGATTGCCATTGAGTATTACGGTGTAACCGAAAAAGGTAATTTTGAACACAGCAAATCGGTGTTGACTAATTACACCACCACTAGTTATGACGAATCCCAGCTACAAAAGATACGCGAAACTTTACTCGCCGCTCGTCAACAGCGCATCGCGCCGAATCTAGACGACAAAATCATCGCTAGCTGGAATGGACTTGCGATAAACGCCTTAGCTGAAGCGAGCTGGGTTTTAGGTGAGCCGCGTTACTTACAAGCTGCGGAGCGCGCAGCGGATTTCGTCCTCAGCAACATGGTAGATAAAGACGGCAATTTACTACGGGCTTATCGCTCCGGACGGGCGCAGCATTCCGCAGTGCTTGAAGACTATTCTTATATGGTGCGCGCCCTGCTGACAATTTTTCAGGCGAATGGTGATACCGAGCGCTTAAGTCAGGCACAGAATTTGGCGGAACGGATGATCACTTTATTCTGGGATCCGCAGACCGGCATCTTCTTTGATAGTGACGGACTACAGAAGAATGTGATTCATCGACGTCAAACTCCTACGGACGGCGCAATCCCTTCGGCGAATGCAGTGGCTATTGAGGGTCTGGTTAAATTATCGGCCTTTACCGATATCGAGCGCTTCCGCAAAATAGCGGTTGAGGGAATGTTGGCAACCTTGCCATATAGCGAACGCGGCGCGCGCTCATTCAGTGGCACCTATGTCTCATACCCTTACCTGGCGGAACTGCCTGCAGTGGCTGTGGTGATTGGCAACGGAAAGCCCTCCTCGCTAGAGGCATGGCAAGGGGAATTATCAGCGACGCAACACTTTAACGCCCTGCCGGTCTTCAGTGCTGAGGCTCAAGACGACTCAAAACTAGCGCTTTTCACTGGCCGGATGGCGCCCAAAGGTGTAACTACTATGTATTTGTGCCGCGGACAGCATTGTGAGGCTCCTAGAACTTTGGCTTTACCTGAATAATAAAAACGGCGCAAATGTAGAATATTCGCCATGTCTGACGTGAACACTACCTTAACCCGCGACGAAGTAGCCGAGCTATACCGTCGCCCGCTGCTTGATTTAGTTTTTGAGGCGGCACGCATGCATCGCGCAAATCATGACCCGCATGTGGTGCAGTGCTCAACTTTGTTGTCGATTAAAACGGGTGCTTGCCCGGAAGATTGTTCTTACTGCTCGCAATCGGCGCACAACAATTCTGATCTCGACACCGAGAAGTTGATCGAACTTGATGCTGTAGTCAAGGCGGCAACCGAGGCGAAGAGCGGTGGAGCGGATCGTTTTTGCATGGGTGCTGCTTGGCGACAGGTTAAGGACAATGCTGATTTCGAGCGCGTCCTTGAAATGGTTCGCACAGTGAAAGCCCTCGACTTAGAAACTTGTGCGACCCTGGGTATGATCACTAAAGATCAGGCTGAAAAATTGCGTGATGCTGGTTTGGATTACTACAACCACAACCTAGATACATCGCCTGAGTATTACGGCGAGGTCATCACTACCCGCACCTATGAAGACCGCCTAGAAACTTTAGCTGTGGTGCGTAATTCCGGCATGAAGGTTTGCTGCGGTGGCATTCTTGGTATGGGCGAAACGGAGGACGATCGCATCGGCTTGATTCAACAACTAGCTATGCAAGACCCGCCACCAGAGTCGGTGCCAATTAACACTTTAATTCCTGTCGAGGGTACGCCGCTAGCTGATACTCCGTTGTTGCCATGGAATCAATTAGTCCGCGCAGTTGCGGTGTGTCGCATTTTAATGCCGAAGTCCATGGTGCGTTTATCCGCTGGGCGCTCAGGCATGACCGAAGAAGGCCAAGCAATGTGTTTCTTGGCTGGCGCCAATTCTATCTTCCTAGGAGACCAGCTTCTTACTGCGCCGAACCGCAGCAAAAATTCAGATGTCGAGCTGTTCGAAATGCTCGACCTAGAAGGGATTAACGATGCCAAGACCGCCGAGGCCATCGAAGTGTGAGCGACAACTTTTTAGGCGGACTAGATGAAATCGCCACACGCTGGCGAAATGCCGGCCTAGAGCGCAAGCTTACTATCCCGGGTGGCATCGATTTTTCATCGAACGACTACTTAGGTTTATCACAACATCCGAGTGTCGCGAAGGCGGCGATTGCAGCCATTGAAGAATTCGGAGCAGGCGCGCCGTCCGCGAGATTGTTGCGCGGCAAC
>JAQWRF010000290.1 GCA_029243845.1 Planctomycetota bacterium
CGACCCCATTCGGACGCATGCTTCTATTTTAGCGCAGCGTCGATCTTGACAAACCGCGCTTTGGCGCACATCCACATTAAACAAATGACTACCGAGACACAGTCTGAGCTTTCAAAGTCAGAATTTAGCCGTCTTAGTAACATCCGTAACATCGGTATCATGGCCCACATTGATGCTGGTAAGACTACTGTTACAGAACGCATTCTATACATTACTGGTATTACTCACAAAATCGGCGAAGTGCACGATGGTGAGGCAACCATGGACTACATGGAAGACGAGCAGAAGCGTGGTATTACCATTACCTCAGCGGCTACTCAGTGCATGTGGAATGGCACTCAGATCAACATCATTGATACTCCGGGTCACGTAGACTTTACTATTGAAGTAGAGCGTTCGTTGCGCGTACTTGATGGTGCCGTTGCTGTGTTTGATGGTGTGGCTGGCGTAGAAGCGCAGTCCGAAACAGTGTGGCGTCAGGCAGACCGTTACGGTGTGCCTCGTATTTGTTTCATCAACAAACTCGATCGCATGGGTGCCGATTTCGATAAAGCGTTCGGCACAATCATCGATCGTCTTGGTGCAAACGCGGTACGTTTTCAAATGCCTTTGGGTATCGAAAAAGAATTCTATGGCCTCATTGACCTAGTAGAAATGAAAGCCTGGCGATTCACTGAGGGCGATGGTCCTGGTGTAGAGCCAATGGATATCCCTGCCGAAGAATTAGCCCGCGCCGAAGAATTGCGCGCCGAAATGATTGAGAATATCGTTGAAATTGACGACGAGATGACCGAGCGTTTCCTAGATGGCGAAGAATTGTCAGTCGCCGAAATTAAATCATTAGGTCGTCGTGCGACACTCGAAGGTCACGCGGTACCCGTTTTCTGTGGCTCTGCTCTTCACGATAAGGGTGTTCACCCACTTCTTGATGCGGTTGTTGACTACATGCCAACACCAATCGATAAGGGTGACTTAGTGGGTCACCATCCAAAAAATGAAGATCAAAAAGTCCGTCGTTATGCAAATGCCGAGATACCACTTTCTGGTTTGGCGTTTAAGACAATTTCCGACCCCAATGGAGACTTGACTTTCGTGCGCGTTTACTCTGGCGTCCTCAAGCGTGGCGATGCGGTTTATAACCCGCGTACTCGCAAGAAAGAGCGTGTCGGCCGCTTGATGTTTATGCACGCTAACGAGCGTAAGGCAGTCGACGCAGTGAATGCTGGCGAGATTTGTGCGGTTGTTGGCCTGAAGCAGGCTATTACAGGTGACACACTCTGTGATGAAAAAGATCCGGTGGTTCTCGAGTCCATGGTCTTCCCTGAATCTGTGATCTCGATGTCCATCGAGCCTAAGTCCACAGGAGATCGCGACAAGTTGTCAGAGATCCTAGGTAAGATTCACCGTCAAGACCCGTCATTCCGTGTAATCACCGACGAAGAAACAGAAGAGACTGTTATCTCGGGCATGGGCGAATTACACCTAGAAATTATCACTACTCAGATCAGTCGCGATCATGGTGTTCCAGTGAATGTCGGTGCGCCGCGTGTGGCA
>JAQWRF010000306.1 GCA_029243845.1 Planctomycetota bacterium
TGCCTGGATAGTTTTGTGATTCCGCAATCGTGGCTTGCCACTGACTTGGTCGTCAATGATATTTATCGCGGGAATGGCGCGCATGGCCTAGCACATGATTACCCAGGCACCTTGGCTATTAGCGTATCTTTAGCGAACTCCAACACAACTAATCTTATCGATATCGAAGTGGCTTTTGTTGGCCATGAAAATGCGCCCACGTTCGAGTGGCAGTTGCCGGAGATGGCTATTAATAGCAAACTATTAGGCAGCGGCGCAATGCACTACCAGCTGGCCTTGAATGTCGGCCACGACATCAGCCTTCCCAACGGTATCTTTCGATTAAACGGGAATGATTTGATGGCTTTCGATCCGCTGTGGTTAGCGGTACCAAACTTTAGTGGTGACCTTGAATATCGCGCGCCGGCGTGGCAACTAAGCTTAGAATACGCGCCCCACCTCATTGCTGTTTCGGCGCCGATGCTTAAGGTTGAACTTAATGAGAAACGAAAACTCAAGAATAGTCTCACACAAATTGTCCCTTCAGGAAGCTCGTGGCCGTTCTTTGCTGTCGCCAATTATCGTGCTAGGCAAGTCGGCGACTTTAAATGGTTTCTGCGACTTGATAGCAAGTCTAAGTTGCCCGACGGCGTTATTGAGGAAATGCTGCTCCTCGACAAGGCTCTAGACGCTCAACTTGGAACGCATAAAATACCGTTTACTGTTTCGAGTTTTCCATACTCAGGTGATCGTTTGTTTAGTGGACTGCTAGTCTTCGATGAGCAACGTGGGTGGTTTGACGCTCCGATGGATACGTCCATCGATAGCTTTTCTCGTCGCGTACATCTAGCAAGAATTTTGTGCGAATATCGTTTCGGCATAGAATCTACAGGTCGCGGTAGCGCTAAAATGTTTTTAACACGCTCGTTGGCAGAATATCTTGCGCAGCAATTGCTGGCGGGAGCTGGCTATGAAGACGAAGCGAAAAGCATGTCCGACTTCTGGAAGTTAAACGAAAGTAATGCGGGCGGCCTCCCTCAGGCTTTATCCCTCACACCCGTTAACGATTTATATGGCGCACGCCGCCTGCTCAGCTATGGTGCGCTTGTTTGGGAGGATATCGCCAGCAAGCTTGGGCCGAAGAAGTTCAATAAGCTGTGTGAGCAAATCTACTTAAAGTCCGCGTATAGTGCCGACGATCTCCTTAACATGTTAATGCTGGCGTCCCCAGACATCGAATGGAGCAAATATTTCCAACAGCATGTTTTCGGCAACCAATTACTTGAGCAGTAACAAATGAAAATTTACTTTCACCGCGACTTTGATGGCATGGCTGCTGCCGCCATTCTTGCTGATGCCTTGGCGACCACTCGAGGTCATCACGATGTCTCATGGGAAGGCGTCAACTTCGACCGCACTCTTGAATGGGATAACTTCGCTAATGGTGAAGAATTTGCTGTGGTTGATTTTCATTATCATCCGCGAGCAAAATATTGGTTTGATCACCACCCCACCACTTTTCTAGAAGATAGCCACCAAGAGCAATATAGCGACGACGAGAATCGTTGCTTCGACCCTACTGCGAAGAGTTGCCCACCCATCATCCTGCGACACGCTGCAGAACACTGGGGCTATACTCCTCCGACACATTTTACTGAATTGGCTAAGTGGTCTGACATTATCGACTCCGCCGGATATGAATCTGCAGAGGCTGCGTTGTTTGGCACCGAGCCGGCAATGATTGTTAGCCGAGCCCTTACTTGCTCGCCGAATTTACAGTTTCACGACACTATGGTGCAGTTGATGCGTGATCAGCATTTGAGTGATATAGCCAAGCATCCCGTGGTCGAAAAGTGTTACAAACGCTCTTCAAAAAATCGCGACAATGCGCTCGAAAATTTTGAGAGCAACGTCTTGCTTGACAATGGCACCGCCTTGCTCGCCGACTTGCGTTCTAAGAAAATACGTCGCGACAGATTCGCGCCATTTTACTTGCACCCTGATGTCCAGTTTGCCGTAACCTTATTGCCAACCCGAGCAGGCGATCACATCACGGTCTCATCCAACCCATGGAACCGACCGCAAACCGATTTCAACTTAGGCGAACTGATGAAGAAATACGGTGGTGGTGGCCATCAATCAGTCGGAGGATGTAATCCTTCTGACAGTGTAACCGCAATGAAGTGGGCGCGCGAAATCTACAATGTCATTAAAGATTTAAGCTAATGGTTAACTCAATTTTAGATTTACATCCGCGCGATTGGCCGCAATATTTTGTCGACTTAGGTCACAAGAAGTTTTATGGCAAAATC
>JAQWRF010000311.1 GCA_029243845.1 Planctomycetota bacterium
TCCGACGCTCTCGAAAAAGTATTTGGGCGCCATCAGGCTAAGGTGCAGGCTGTGTCGGGAGTTTATAGTAGTACTGTGAAGGACCAACGCTCCGACCTCGATAAAGTGCGCGCCCGTGCTGCTGAATTCGCCGACCGTACCGGACGGCGTCCGCGCATATTGGTAGCGAAGATGGGGCAAGATGGTCACGATCGTGGGCAAAAAGTAATTTCGACAGCCTTTGCCGACTTAGGCTTCGATGTTGACATAGGCACTTTGTTTCAGACTCCCGAAGAAACTGCGCGTCAAGCAGTCGAAAATGATGTGCACATCGTCGGCGTTTCGTCATTGGCGGCTGGTCACTTGATTCTGGTTCCTGCATTACGCAAAGAATTAGATTCGCAAGGGCGCAGCGATGTGTTGGTAGTTGTTGGTGGTGTTATCCCTCAGCAAGACCACGACGCTTTGTTCGCGGCAGGCGCGTCAGCGGTGTTTGGTCCTGGCACGGTGATACCTGAGGCTGCAAATAAATTACTCGATAAACTAAATGGCTGATTTCCCATTGCCCGCTGAACTTGCCCAGGCTGTTGTGGCGGGTGAGCGTTCGGCGTTGGCGCGGGCGATGACCTTAGTCGAGTCGACTTTGCCTGAGCACCAACTATTGGCACAAGAGTTATTGGCTTTGTTGATGCCTCATACAGGTAAGTCGCAGCGCATTGGCGTTACTGGTGTGCCAGGTGTCGGCAAATCTACTTTCTTGGATAGCTATGGCATGTATCTGATTGAGCGCGGGCACCGTGTGGCAGTGCTGGCGATTGATCCTTCAAGCTCTATTACTGGTGGCAGTATTCTTGGAGATAAAGCACGCATGAATGACTTGGCTTTATCGGATCAAGCCTTTGTTCGTCCGTCACCCAGTTCAAATGATTTGGGCGGAGTCGCGCGCCGTACTCGCGAAAACATTCTGCTGTGCGAAGCTGCGGGATACGACATGGTGCTTATTGAAACGGTTGGCGTTGGCCAGTCCGAAACGGTTGTTACCGATATGGTCGATTTCTTCTTGGTGTTAATGCTTGCCGGAGCAGGCGATGAATTACAGGGTATCAAGAAAGGCATTATCGAACTCGCTGACCTGATTGCGATTAACAAAACGGATGGCGATAACCTTAATCGTGCGAAGGCAGCTGCAAATGATTACACCTCCGCATTGCATTACCTGACTCCAACCAGCGAGAAGTGGCAGCCGTCGACCATTTGCATTTCGGCGTTAGAGTCTGCGGGTTACGAAGATTTGTACAATCAAATAGCTGAACATGCAGCGGTGATGCACGCATGCGGCGAGTGGTCGAGTAAGCGTCAGCAGCAAAACACTAAATGGATGTGGTCGTTAATCAAAAACCGTTTACTTGACGATTTCAATGCTTCGTTAGATGCAGCGCTCGTAGAAGAAATGGAACGACAAGTACAAGCCGGAGCATTAAGCCCAACCGCTGCCGCCAATAAATTGATTGATGGAAATTCCTGAAAACATAATAGACTTTCATGTGCATATTCAACCGTGGGAGCAAATCAAAGATGCACCACGCAAGACTATCGAAGCGGGGCGTAGCGATGTCGAAGCGATATTGCATTATCAGCGTAATCCAAAAGCGTTTAGCGAACATCTAGCCGGCCTCGGTATTGCGCGCGCCGGATTGATAAATTATGTTTCGCCTAAGCTAATGGGCTTCGACTCTTCGTGTAATGACTGGATTGCTGAATACCGGAATGTCGACCCGCAACGCTTCTTCGCATGGGGGGGCATCCATCCTAACTTCTGTGATGATGTGCCGGCCGAGATGGTGCGTTTATTAGACGTCTTGAAAATCGATGGCATCAAAATCCATCCGCCGCACCAAGAGATGTCGGCACGCGATAAAGCTTTCTATCCCGTTTATGCGGCGTGCGAAGAGCGTAATGTGCCCATCATGGTGCACACGGGTACTTCGGTTTTCCCGGGTGCGCGTTCGCGACTTGGTGATCCCTTAGACCTCGATGATGTAGCGATAGATTTCCCCAAGCTGAAAATCGTTATGGCACATGCTGGTCGTCCTTTTTGGTATGAGCAGGCGTTTTTTGTTGCCCGTCGTCATCGTAATGTTTACGTTGAGCTATCGGGTATTCCGCCGCAGTACTTGCCTAAGTATTTGCCGCGTTTAGAGTTTCTCGATGATAGTGTGCTGTGGGGTACGGACTGGCCAAGCCCGGGCGTGAAAGATTTGCGCTCCAATGTGCAGGTGTTCTGCGATTTAAGTGAGTACTCGGACGAGTTTAAGCGCAGGGTGTTGGTGGATAATGCCCATAAGTTTTTAGGGAGTGGCAGTGTATAATCACTACCAATGAGTCCCTTAGTTTTCGCGATACTCTTTGCTCAGCAGCCTATAAACGATATGTCCGACTGGGTGCATGTCGGTGGCCAAGCGACTTACACTTTTAACGACGGCGAATTGAATGGCGTCGGCGCAACGGGTGGCAACGCTTTTCTACATTCACCGCGCGAATACGGTGACTTCGTTTTAGAGTGCGATGTGAAGATCGCTCCCGGAGGTAACTCGGGTATTCAATTCCGTTCGCACGTCCGTGACAATGGCCGACTATTCGGCTACCAATGCGAAATAGACTCAAGCGAAACTTGGATTTGCG
The DNA here is from genome assembly GCA_029243845.1 of Planctomycetota bacterium. GTDB lineage: Bacteria > Planctomycetota > UBA1135 > UBA1135 > UBA1135 > JAPKEZ01. The sequence continues at coordinate 2,662 of JAQWRF010000311.1, forward strand.
GCGCGATTTATGATGAAGCACGCCGCGGCTGGCTCGAAGACCTGCGCGATGAGAATGAAAGTTTAGCGCGCGAGGCATTCATCCAAGGCGAATGGAATCACTACAAAATTAAAGCACAAGGCAACCACCTTCAAACTTGGATAAATGGTGTCGCCTGCAGTGACATCCGCGATGATGTCGATGCGGCTGGGGTGATAGCTTTTCAAGTGCATGGTGGTGATGCCACAGATGTACGCTGGAAGAACATCGTAATAACGGAGCTTCCGCCAGCACCGTTTATTCATAGTGTCTCCGACATTTCACAGCATTTCAGTTTCTATATGGACGGCCGCTTCTTCACTCAGTACATTAAGGGTGACGGCGCTGACGTGCGTAACTGGGGCACATTATCTAAACTCGATTTGACTAACACTAATTTGTTATTACTCGACGGCGGCGAGCGACGTATCCCATACTCGCAAGACTCTATCGAACACATCGCAGAATACGTTAGCGAGGGCGGCACCGTCTTAATCATGGCGGATCATTCAAACGATGGTCCAGCGGTGCTGCCGCTCATCGAACATTTTGGCGGCGCGCTCTCCGATCAAAAAGCACAAAAGCCATTCACTGCTGCGCCATCACTTGCCGCGGGTGAGATCGAATATTACGGTGGTAAGACCTTAGCTTTTAGCAGTGATTACACTTACCTCATAAAAGACAAAAAAGGCCGTCCACTATTAGCGCGCCGTCAGTTCGGTAAAGGCATGGTGCTGCTAGGTTCTCGCGGATTGTTCGGACATAAGCCTGATCACTCGGATCCCATTAACGCGCACTGGGTACGTCCCTTGCTGTTGAATGCGGTGCAAGCCAAGGCTGTCGATAAAACTAAGGGGCAGCATGGGCAGTGGGCTGAATTAACTAAGCAGCTCGGCCCTTTGACACTCGAGTTTAATGAGGGCACGTTGCCTTTTGCTGAGGCCATCGCCAACGAATATATTTTAGTGCGCCCGCATTTGGTCGCAATAACCGGAGTCGAACCTTCGCCGGGCATGATTAAGAACTTGTTAATCTTGCCAACCGGCGGCGGCGGATTTTCTAGTGGTCAACGTATTGCGATTGGCGCC
>JAQWRF010000315.1 GCA_029243845.1 Planctomycetota bacterium
TACGCTTCAGATTTGCATCCCGGTAACATGTTGTGGGTTGCCGAAACGCAACAAGCGTGGGTGATCGATTTGGCAGGTGCGAAGATGCTTGGCAGGGCATTAAACGCTAAAGAACGCGCGGCGCGCTTGAAGCGCTTCGAGCGATTCTTCGTTAAGCACGCGGGGCAGATGCCGTCCGCGATTGCGGTGTTGCACGAGGGCCTGAACGGCTAAGATATAAACTGTGAAATTGCACCTTTACGATACGCGAGCGCGTCAAAAGCGCGAGTTTGTCCCTTTAGAAGAGGGCAAAGTAGGTATGTACCATTGTGGCCCGACGGTCTACCAGCGCCCGCATATCGGCAACTACCGTGCGTTCTTGTTTGCAGATTTATTACGCCGAGTGTTCGAGGTGCTGGGTTACGAGGTCAAGCAAATCATGAACTTGACCGACGTCGGCCATTTACTTGCTGATGCCGAAGAGGGCGAGGACAAGCTAGATGTACAGGCTAAAAAAGATAATGTCGACCCCTGGGAAATTGTCGAGAGGGTCAGTGAACAGTTCTTTGCTGACTTAAAAGAGTTAGGCATTCAGCCAGCACACGCTTATCCACGGGCAACCGACTATATCGACGAGATGCTCGAAATGATTGAGATACTGATTGATAAAGGCAATGCCTATAAAGTGGGTTCAAATGTCTACTTCGATGTGCATAGTTTCGAAAAATACGGCGAACTGTCGGGCAATAATATCGCCGAGCTAGAAGCTGGCGCGCGTCTTGAAATTAACAAGGAAAAGCGCCATCCTGCAGATTTCGCTCTCTGGAAAACAGATGAGAAGCATTTAATGAAGTGGGATACGGTCTTCGGCGCGAATGGCTTCCCCGGATGGCACATCGAGTGCTCAGCAATGTCGCGTAAATTCTTGGGCGATCACTTTGACATTCATACGGGTGGCGAAGATAATGTTTTCCCTCATCACGAATGTGAAATAGCGCAGAGCGAGTCCGCGCACAATGGAGAGTTCGTCAACTACTGGCTGCACACTAAATTTTTACAAGTAGATGGCGGCAAAATGTCTAAGTCACTAGGCAATGTTTACAGTCTCGACGATCTCGGCACGCATGGCTATTGCGCTCTCGATTTCAGGTTTTTAATGATGCGCGGCCACTATCGTTCGTCGCTGAATTTTACCTTTGAAGCTCTTCAAGGAGCTGCGGAGGCGCGTAAAAGCTTATGTGGCTTTATCAGTCGATTACAATCCGCGGCAGGTGATGCCGTTGCCGATGCCAGCCAATGTGATGCTTTGAGGACAGCACAGCAAGATTTCATGACGTCCCTGTGCGATGATTTGAACACTTCAGCCGCGATTGCTGCAGTGTTTACTTTACGTGGAGAGTTTATGAAAGGCGAGTTCAGCCCAGCACATTCAGCTGCTGCCCTTGAGTTCATGCTCAACTCAGTGCAACCGGTTTTCGGCGACCTTAACGACGAAGCCTCTGCCGGTGATGGAATGAGCGATGCCGACGTCGATAACCTCATCGCGCAGCGCACTCAAGCGCGCGCTGATAAAGATTGGTCGAAGGCCGATGAAGTTCGCGATCAGCTAAGCGCAGCGGGTATCGTTGTTGAAGACACCGCCGACGGTATTAAGTGGCATCGCGCTTTGTCTTAATATTTAAGCGCTTCGCTAAATTCTTTTTCATACGTGGCGAGCGAGATTCTTCGGTAGGGCGCACGTCTTCTAAAGGCGGTGGCGGATTCTCTAACCACTCGGCATAAATTTCTTCCCAGCCAAGGCCGCCGAGTTGTGCATACCAGTGGCGGCGTAATGCATTACGCTCGTTATCAGGCATTGCACCAATGATGCTTTGGTCTGCATCAATGACGCGTTGTAGAATCATGCCGGTCGCAACTCCAAGATTAAAGGATTCGGTAAAGCCATACATCGGCAAGTAAATCAAGCGATCAGCTAAGTCACGCATCTCGTCGCTGATGCCATCGGTTTCGCGACCCATGACCACTGCCAATTTAGACGGTATCGCTGGCATCGTACCTGGAGTAGCCGCAATGGCCCCGGCGTCTAAATCGGTAGCCCATATTTCGTAGTTCTTGTCGCGCAACTCTGCAACGCATTCTCTGGTAGTTGAAAACTCATGAACCTCAATCCATGAATGGGCACCAGAACTAACTGTTGATTTATGCTGACTTGAGATGTCGTCGTCTTGCGCAATCACGTAAACATGCTGAATACCCAGCAACTCAGCAGTGCGCAGCATAGCGGCTAGATTATGCGTGTCAACACAGGATTCACTAACCAGTACTAAGCGCGAAGTGCGCTTGAGTAAGACAGCCTCGGCGCGGCGAAGGCGACGGGGGGCGTTATTGTTCATCCGACTTTTCTGGATCGGAATCACTGCTAACATTCAGCTCGGCTAATATTTCGTTAATCTTGTTCGCATGCTCAAGCCCGCGATCGAAGGCAAACTTAAGTGATGGTGCAGAGCGGATATCGATATCGCGCGCGACAGCACGGCGAATAAATCCATTAGCATGCTCGAACATATGCTCGACTTTCGAGCGGTCTTTCAGCTCGAGGACGGTCCATTTGACAGTCGCAACCGTTAAATCACTTGTGATGTCAACCGAGGTGACTGTCACGAAACTAGCGCGCGGATCTTTGATGTCATGAGTTAACAATTCAGCAACTTTACGCTGGATGCGCGCACAGATTTGTTGTTGACGTCGTTGAGATGCCATTAAGCTTACTCTTTTGTCGCCGCAGCTTTTTCTTCAGCCGCCGCAACCTCTTTTAGAGAACGAGCGACTTCTTTGATCTCTATAACTTCAATCAAATCTCCAGCTTGATAATCGTCGAATCCGTGAATCGTCATACCACACTCGTTGCCATCGGCAACTTCGCGCACATCGTCTTTGAAGTGACGCAGTGAGCTAAGGTAACCCTCGACAAGCTGCTTGCCATCGCGAGTAAGCTTTGCGTAGCAAGCTCGTTTAACTAAGCCGCTGAGAACCTTACAACCAGCAATGGTTCCCCAGCGTGAAGAGCGGAAGACTTCGAGAATCTCGACGCGTCCTACTGTTTCTTGCACGGTATCAGGAGCCAACATGCCTTCGATTGCTTCGGTAATATCTTCAAGCAATTCGTAAACGACATCGTAGCCACGAATTTCAACATGGACGCGTTCAGCGTGCTTCTTAGCTTTGCCTTCGGCCTTAGCATTGAAGCCAATCACCATAGCTTCAGCTGTTTCTGCCAAGGTGATGTCGGTGTCGGTAATCGAGCCAACTGCAGCGCTGATCACATCAACAATGACTTCTTCGGTGCTTAGAGCTTTGAGGGAATCGCGCAACACTTCGAGAGAGCCTTGAACATCGGCCTTAAGCACTAAGCGCAAACGCTGTGCATTAGACTCGTCGATTTTATCAAACAGGTTAGCCAGTGTTACACCAGCGCCTTCTCCGCGATCTTCAGCCTTCTTGACTTCGGCGCGTTTTTCTGCAACTCGTTTGGCGTCCTTCATGTTGTTAACAACATAGAAAGTTTCGCCAACGGGCGGGAATTCGTCGAGACCAAGAATGTCGACAGGTGTGCCAGGACCAACCTCTTGAACAGGCTTGCCGTTGTGGTCGAACATCAGGCGAACGTTACCAAAAGCATGGCCAACTAAAACGGTTTGCTTAACTTTAAGAGTGCCGTCTTGTACTAAGACTGAAGCAACCTTACCTTTGCCTTTTTCAAGCTTGGATTCGATGACGATGCCAAGAGCGTCACCTTTGGCGTGCGCTTTAAGGTCAAGTATTTCTGCCTCAAGTAGTACGCGTTCAAGCAATGTGTCAATACCGGTTTTATGCAGTGCAGAGACTTCGACCATGCCGACGTCACCACCCCATTCTTCAGCTTGAAGGCCGATGCCAGAAAGTTGCGATTTGACTTGTTCAACGTTGGCGCCAGGAGCATCAATCTTATTGATGGCAACTACGATGGGGGTGCCTGCCGCTTTAGCGTGCGCAGCGGCTTCTTCTGTTTGTGGCATAACGCCATCGTCAGCAGCCACTACCAAAATAGCAATGTCAGTAGCAGTGGCGCCGCGCTTGCGCATTCCAGAAAATGCAGCGTGACCGGGAGTATCAAGAATGGTTACCTTGCGACCATCGTTAAGTTCGGCCATGTATGCGCCAACGTGCTGAGTGATACCACCCGCTTCTTTGTTGGCAACACGCGTTGAGCGAATCGCATCAATTAAGGATGTCTTGCCGTGGTCAACGTGACCCATGAATGCCAACACTGGTGGACGGGTTGCCATGGATTCTTCGTCGACTGCATGGCGCGCCGCCATGATGTCTTCCATTAATCCTTTCTCAATATCCGTCTTCTCTTTGATGCGCACCTCGATGCCAAACTCGTCGGCCACCAATTCGATGGTGTCTACGTCGAGAATAGTATTGATGCTAACCATCATGTCTAATGATATTAGAGAGTGCATAACACGGTTCACGCTAATGCCCGTCGCTGCCGAGAAGGACTTGAGCGTAACCGGTGCCTCTAGAACAACTTCACCTTTGCGATCGACCGTTGATCTACCTTTCTTCTGAACATTGCCCTTGCGACGATCGCGTAAGCGTTCGCGGGCCTTAGCCTTCATGTCGCGGCGGCGAGATTGCTCGCGGTCTCGCCGGTCAGTGAAGGTTTGTCCGCCAGAGCGGTTGCGATCTTCTTGTTGCTTTTTGATTAAACCAAGAGCTGCGAGGTCAATGATGCCAACTCGAGTTGCCGAGCTCTTTCCGGGTTTAGGGGTAGGGCCTTTCTCCGCCGCAGGTTTAGGTTCGGGGGCCTCTTCCGGCGGTGCTTCAGTGACATCTTCTATTTTTACTTTCTCAGCAGTCTCAGCTTCGACAACTTCAGTCTCAATGGCCACATCCTCAACAACTTCGGCTACCTCAGCAACCTCTACTTTCTCGTCGTCAGCAATAGACGCTGACTTCATCAGGGAATCCCAGCTTGAAGACTTAGCTCCTTTTTCAGCTTCATCGCCCGCTGCGTTTGCGTCGCCACCAATAAGACCGCCACGCTTCAAGCGCTCGTCGATAACCGGCAAATCCCATTCTTCAATCGAAGCCTGGTAAGAAGACACAGGAAAACCGATGTCGCCAAGAATCTTGACGAACTCTGTAGATTTGAAGCCGTATTGCCGGGCTAGAGCGTGGACCTTAGTTTTTGCCAAAGCTTACACCTCCTCCGAGAGGCCTTCTTCAGTATTGCCTTCTTCAGGAAGGTCTTCTAGCTTGCCTTCAGCAAGCAACTCTTGCTCGTATTCCGTAGGTGTCTTCAGGTCGATTCCCCAGCCAACAATCTCGGAAGCCAAACGCACGTTGCGTCCGCCCATGCCGATAGCTAGTGGCTTTTGATCTTCTGGTACCAATACGAAAACGGAGTTGTTTTCTTCGTCAGGGAACACGTGCTCGACCATAATGTCTTTGGCCGGCTTAAGTGCGTTGACGACAAGCTCTTCTAGAGAGCCAGACCAAGCGATGATGTCGATTTTTTCGTTACGTAGCTCGTCGTTGACGTTGCGAATTCGCGCACCGCGCACACCAAGGCATGCACCCACAACATCAATGTTTTCATTGTGCGAATAAACGGCAACCTTCGTGCGGTAACCAGGGTCACGCGCAATTTTCATGATTTTCATGTCGCCAGAGGCAATCTCTGGAATTTCAACCTCGAACAGCTTCTCGACAAAATCTTTCGACTTGCGTGACACCACTATTTCAACGCGTGAACCGCGCTTGACGATGTCTTTAACAAGTACGCGCAAACGGTCACCCACATGCAAGCGCTCAGTTTGGACGCGCTCGTTACGTGGTAAAACGGCCTCTTGCCCATCAGGTAAAGATAAGTAAAGCATTGGCCCTTCTTGCTTCTCAACTTTGACGGCGACGATAGTGCCCACCAAGTCGGCGTATTCTCCAAAAACCTTGTCACGCTCTGCCTCGCGGATTTTTTGCATAAACACTTGCTTAAATGTCTGAGCAGCAATGCGGCCCAGCTCTTCAGCAGAAGGTAATTCAACGCCTTCGGCGCCACCTTCGGGACCGACTACGCGAGTGGTGCCATCTTTACGGCTTACAGTTACCTCATAACCCTCTTCAACACCGAGCTTTTTACGCACAGACAAACTAAGTGCTTCTTCTAGTGCATTAAATAGAATCTCGCGATCAACACCGCGCTCGCGGTGGATTGCGTCGATTAGTCGTAGTACGTCGTCTTTGCGCATCGGATTGTGTTAAATGGGCGAAAAAAAAGGTGCGGAGCTCTGAACCCCACACCAAAGTAGCTGTTGCCACTCTAGGCTGAATATTCTAACACTAAGTAGTGTTATGGCAACCTCTATTTTACAATGCTAGGGTGCCAAAACCCGACTCTACTGAATTCGACACCTATCTGCTTAACGGACTTCCAACAAAGCACTTACGCGGTCAGACAATCGCCGAATTGCTAGTAGAGAAAGAGGCAACAGGTCTTGGTGTGGCTGTCGAGCGTAACCAGCAGGTTGTTAAGAGTGCAGAGCATGGCCAAACTCGGATAGAAGTTGGCGATAGAATTGAAATTGTGCGCCTCGTTGGGGGCGGGTAAACTGCAAGTAATTATGACAGATTCCACTCTCATCGCGGCTGACGAACCACTGGTTTTAGGCGAGTTCAGCTTCAAATCGCGTTTGTTCTTGGGCACCGGTAAATACACGACGTACCCATTGATGCGCGATGCACTTGACATCTCAGGAACGGAATGTGTCACTGTTGCGGTACGCCGTATCCCCGAAAACGAGCCTGCTGGCGAGCGTTTTCTCGATTTCCTCGATACCGAGCGTTACACTATTTTGCCGAATACGGCCGGGTGTTTTGATGCCGAAAGCGCTATCCGCACCAGTCGTTTGGCACGTGAAATGCTAAACACCAATCTTATTAAACTCGAGGTCTTAGGGGACCAAAAGACCCTGCTGCCAGAGCCGGTCGACACGCTTAAAGCTACAGAAGTACTTGTTGCTGAAGGGTTTACGGTCTTGGTTTACACATCTGATGACGTAATGCAGGCCAAGCGCTTACAAGAGGCAGGAGCCACTGCAGTAATGCCAGCTGGTGCCCCGATTGGCAGTGGACAGGGTATTCTGAATCCACTCAATTTACGCTTAATCATCGAGCAGGCAACGGTGCCTATTATTGTAGATGCGGGTGTCGGGCAATCTTCGGATGTGGCAATCGCTATGGAGCTTGGTTCTCATGGGGTACTCATGAACACTGCCGTTGCTGCTGCCGATGATCCGATTCGCATGGCGCGTGCTGTAAGAAACGCATGCAGTGCAGGACGCGATTCCTTTCTTGCAGGCCGCATGGACAAACGCATGTACGCATCAGCTTCTTCACCGCAATCTAATCTCATCACAAGTTAATGAGCGATACCCAACAATTCCCAACTCCGCGCAAAGGATTGTTGCGGCGTGTGGCGGGCGGGGCGATGGTCGCCGAAGGCGCAGTCGTGACGGGCAAGGTTCATTTAGCACAAGATGTTAGCATTTGGTTTGGAGTGATTATTCGCGGCGATGATGCGGAAATCACTATCGGAGAACGCACGAACGTTCAAGATGGCGTAATCATTCATTGCGATTCCGGTATCAATCAAAGCATCGGAAAAAATTGCACCATTGGTCATCGCGCTGTATTGCATGGTGTGTCCATTGGCGATAACGTGTTGATAGGTATGTCGGCAACGGTTCTTGGTGGATCCACAATAGGTGATGGTGCAGTTATTGCTGCGGGCTGTGTTGTGCGTCAAGGTTTTGACGTGCCACCCAACACTTTAGTGGCGGGCGTACCTGCAAAAATAATTCGCGAAGTCTCTGCTGCCGAGCGTGCGTTTATGGCGCATTCTGTACCACACTACATCGAAACTGCCGAAACTTATTTAAGTGAATAGAGCGCTTATTTCGGTTCTAAACACGCAGTTTGAGCCATATGATGGTTTGGCTGTCGCTGTTTCCGGAGGCGTGGATTCGTCGTTGCTGCTGGCAGCTGCTTGTGAATATTATGGCGCACATAACTGCTTGGCAGTCATAGCAGTTAGCCCTTCTCTAGGCGCATGCGAACTTGAAGCGGCACGCTCTTTGTGCCAACAGCTTGACGTTGAATTGATAGAGTTGCAGAGTAATGAAATAGAGAACCCCGCCTACGTTGCGAACGACGGCACTCGCTGTTACTGGTGTAAACAAGAACTGTTTAAATTGGCAATTCCTGTGGCAGTGCAACGCGGTTTACCTTTGGCCTACGGCGAAAATTATGATGACTTGAAGCAGCCACGCGCCGGTAGAAAAAGTGCCGAACAAAATAAAATACTCGCACCGTTGCGCACAGCAAAGTTCACTAAAGAGGATGTCCGAATGTATGCGCGCTTTCTGAATTTACAGGTAGCCGACAAGCCGGCCGCTCCTTGTCTGGCATCGCGTATTGCAGTGGGGCAAGCCGTCAGTTTAGACTCACTT
>JAQWRF010000326.1 GCA_029243845.1 Planctomycetota bacterium
CTAGGCTCCTTTGTTGGCACACTTGCTGTATTCGCTTGTGTCGCGGCAATTCGCAAACTCACCACGGTGCTCTAATGCCTTCCATCTCTGACATTGCCCGCGACAAGCACGACTTGCTACAACGCTATCGCGCTTCGTTAATGGAAGATATTCTTGAAGATTTGCGGCAGCAGGCCGAGGAAAACGCTGAAGAAGAGTTGTTCGCATGGTCCGGAGAATTTCGTTCACGCGACGAGATCGTACAACTTTATAACGAGCGCAAAAAATGGGACCGTCGTTTCGTAATCGACACCTACGTGCTTGCCATTGTTTTATTTCTAGCGACTGTTGGACTCAGCTTTGCCTTTAAAATTATTGCGCCGCGGCCAAATTTTGAAAAAGATGTTTCAGCAGCTGCCCAGGCAGAGCTTATAGACTCTCAGACAAATCAGTAACTTCGATTATGCCATCACTGGCAAAAGTTGCTGCACGCAACAATTCGTTTTGTAGCTGACGGATGTTGCCGCGCCACTCGCCTTGCGAGAGTTTATCAAGCGCCTCTTCACTGACTTCCGCAGACGGCATCGAGTCTCTTTGTTGCTGGTTGAGGAAGAAGTCGACCAAATGCTTAACGTCACCTACGCGCTCGCGTAATGGCGGTAGCGACAGCGCAAAGACTGCAAGACGATAATAGAGGTCTTCTCTGAACTTACCCTCTTTAACCTGCTGCAGTAAGTCACGGTTGGTGGCTGCAATAACGCGCACGTTCACTTTTTTTGTAACATTTGAGCCGACTGCCCGCACTTCACCGTTTTGCAAAAATCGCAGTAACTTTGCTTGAAGGTCATAAGCAATTTCACCAATTTCGTCTAAGAACAATATGCCACCATCGGCAGCTTCGGCGTAGCCCTTGCGGTCTTTATGGGCTCCCGTAAAGGAACCCTTGGTGTGACCAAAAATTTCAGCCTCAAGCAGGTTCGCAGGAATCGCCGCGCAGTTGACAGCGATTAATTTTTTCTTACGTCGCGAACTATACTTGTGTAATGCACTGGCGATGAGCTCTTTTCCCGTCCCCGACTCGCCCAGCACTAACACCGGGATATCTGAACTTGAAAGCTTGGCTAATAAAGCAAAAATTTCGAGCATTGCCGGAGATTCGCCAACGATGCCAAACTGTGACGGTATTTCATCGTCGCCCACAATCTCGCGCTGCGATTGACTATTTACCCAGCCTCTAATTAAAGCGGTGGCTTGCGCTTTTTCATTTGGCGCCAATTCGTCTAATCGATCAAGATAAACGAGGAGCTCTTCGAGAGGATTAGTCATTTATGTTGCCGGACAACAGTCGCGCACCATTAATGCAGTAATGAATGCCGGAAAACACGGTCATTGCAATCATCAGCCAGAATACCGAAAAGAAAAAATCTGGCGAGCGCAAGAGGCCCAGTGCTGGAAGGTTCAAAAAATCTGGGATACCTGCATAGGCACCTAATGCTGTACCTACATAAATTGCTTGGGTCAGCATTTTTATTTTACCAAACACATCCGCAGGGAATTGTTTTCCGGCAGACTCAACCATGCCACGCAAGGCGGTCACTAGGAACTCGCGCCCCAAGGACAAGACTACTGCCCACACTGGCATGACAACATGCCAGTCACCAACATTCCCATAAATTTTATTGCTTGCTGACAAGTACGCCATGATGCCGAGGATCAACACCTTGTCAACGACAGGGTCAGCAACGCGCCCGACTGCTGTCACCCATCCATAGCGACGTGCCAAAAAACCGTCAAGCCAATCGGTTATGGCCGCGACAAAGAAATACCAAAAAGCTGCAAAGGCCGCTGCCTTAAGCAAAGCCTCTGGCGCGCCATCTTCCTCTAATTTAATAACCTCGGACATGAACCAAAACGCCATTACAGCTAGCACTAGGCGGGCCAAAGTAATCATGTTCGGGACCTGCTTAACAATCATCATTAACGGTCTGCCAGCTCCGCGCGTAAGTCGTAACCGTCAGCGCTAATGATTGTGGCCTCGACCATCGCCCCGGTTGACAGATTGTGTTGTGGGTCGTCAATCTTTACAACGCCGTCGACCTCTGGCGCATCAGCCCACGTTCTGCCCATTGCCGTCTCGCCGGTTGCATCGTCAATCAACACCGTAGTAGTTTTGCCCACTAAGCTCTGCTGGAAGTCAGCATGTATCTCTGATTGCAGCTCCATCAATTCAGCGTAACGATCGAGGGCCTCTTCGTGCGAACAACGATCGGCATCGTTGCCTGACGGCGTATTCGCTTCCGGCGAAAAAGTAAAAGCGCCCAGGCGCTCAAAACGAAACTCTTTCATCCATTCGAGCAGTTCTTCAAACTCCGCGCGGCCTTCACCAGGATGGCCAACCAAAACCGTTGTGCGCAATGCTATGCCTGGCACTTCGTCGCGTAAGCGTGTCATGATTCTACGCACCGATTCGCTAGTGCCGCCGCGCGACATTCTCTTTAGGACAGGCGTGGCAATATGCTGAGTCGGAATATCTAAATACGGTAACACATTATCGTATTGAGTCATCACTTCAGTCAATCGCCACGGAAAGTTGTTGGGGTAAGCATACATAACACGCAACCATTTCAAGCCATCCACTTGCGCCATTGCTTCAACCAATTCAGGTAAGCGCGCGGCGCCGCGCCCGAAGTCTTTGCCGTAACCAGTAGTGTCTTCAGCAACTAAATTTATTTCGCGAACACCTTTCTCGACTAATAATCGAGTCTCTTCGACAACAGCCTCAATCGGCTTAGAGGACTGCTTGCCGCGTATTTTAGGAATAATGCAGAACGCGCAGTTATGATCGCAGCCATGACTTGGGCGAAGGTAGGCATAAGACCGCGGGGTTTGCAGTAAGCGCAGGAACTCGCCTTGGCCTTGAGGAGCACGTCCACCTGAAAGCTCGTTAACCTTGCGGCCCTTCAGAACGTCTTCGACAATGCGCGCTACGTTTGAGTAATCACTTAAGCCAAGGAAGGCGTCGACGTCAGGGAACTTACCGACCACTTCATCGCGAAACTTTTCTGGCAAGCACCCCGCAACAATGACACCGCGTAAATTTCGCGAGCGCTTGGCTTCGAGCAGGTCGTTGATTGCGGCTTCTGATTCGTCGCGTGCGGGGCCAATAAAGCTACAAGTATTTAGAATCGCAACATCGGCCTGTTCAACATCTCCGGTCAAGGCATAA
>JAQWRF010000331.1 GCA_029243845.1 Planctomycetota bacterium
ACCTTCTTCTACTGCCAACGAGCGTGCAAAGCGTAGCTTCACGCCTTGTTCGCCGGAGCAATCGATGCTTGGTGATTCAAGGTAGTTGTTGACATTAGGTTGGTATATACCATTCCATCCTGTTTGGCCGAGGTCACCCGCCCAACAATTAGAACCAGAATAAGCTGAAGATGGGTCCTCGGCTTGCCCTGCAGGCGTGCCGCGCTGCCAATCGTCCTGTGTGGCAACTTGTGCGTGGGTCCAGCCTTCATCGGTGGCGCCTTCAAAATCATTGAAGTAGATTTGGGTCTCTACACCAACCACAAAGCCGAATTCCGAATCCCTCGGGAGGTCATCACTATTTCCGGCAGCATCGTAAGCGGTGATGTGATACTTGACGCGCGCTGGTGAAATCTGTCCGGGTATACCAATAGACCAGGTCGAACCAGACGGGTTGTTCATGTTCATGACCGTTGGAGCTCCGTCATTGACGGTGTAAGTCACCTCAGCTGAGGTAACTGTAGAACCAATCATGCTGGTAATGTCGGCATCAACTACATATGGACCAGCTTCGCTCAAGCTATTACCAAGTTCTGTATGAAGAATTTGGATGATGTCAAGATCGATTCCGGGGAAACCTTGCTGGCGGAATCCACCATCGATGTCCGCGAAGTTAGGTGTGCCGTCGCCAATATTACCATTGTTGTCATCAAGGACAAGCCAATGCTCTTCAATCAGCGAAGTGATGTTGCCATCGTTGTAGGCATTCATCCAAGCAAGGAATAGTGTGTCAGCAGTTAAGTCGCCTGCTGTGTTACCCAGTGTTCCATTGAGTCGGTCGCGTACCTTCCAGAGAGCACCCATGAGGACCTCTCCATCCGTATGCACTTGACCGTAGCATCCGCCGTTACCGTCTCCACAGTATTGTCGAGTGTTAAGACCGTTTCGGATGGCGCCGCCTGTTGTGAAAAAGCCTTCTCCAACAATAGGTGTGTCATAGATATACATTGCCCACACATCAGCATTGCCTTCACCAAAGCCATCGGAGCCATTTCCACTGCTATACAAGACGTTAGCCCAGTGACCCGCTTCGTGCGCGACTACTGTGCTGAAACCAGTATTATTGCAACCACTACCAGAAGAATACATGTTAATCGACGAGCCATCGAAATAGGCATTACAGGTAGAGTTTAAGTTTGCATTAGTACGCATCTGGAAATCGAGGTGCGTGTCAGTAGGGTCGACGCTCTTTAGCCAAATGTTGAAGTCATTGACGGAGTCATAGCAACTGGCTTCTGAAGTAATGGCCTCTGTTTGCGCAGAGTTCATAACTAGTGAATTGCCAGAGCCTGCTTGAAAGTTTCCTGTGGCGGAATGATCGCTACCCGCTTGATTGTAGACGCGACAGAATTCTCCTTGGAATCGTGCCGTTACAGATGCTGCTGACGGTATGGCTAGATTGCCGTTGATGTCAGTGGTATAGGTAGTGCCATTTGACGTCACGTACATGAATGGCATCGTTTGTATCGTAGGAGGGTTCGATGAACTATTAGCCTCAGTACCAGGTGTGGCATAAGAACTAACGGTTCCGCTTGCCTGTTGATTATGAATCAGATTCTTTTCTTCTAGAACCTGGTAGCCACCATCAGCTGCTATATAGATTTGACGTCCCGCAGGGGAGGTCATGTTTTCGTTGTTACGTAATTCAATCGACCATGCTAAGCGTGGCTGGAAGAATTTATCTTCTTTATGCTTAACGATTACCAATTCAGGGGTAGACACGAAGCTTGGTTCGCGACCGCCTTCAAGAGTTTGGTATGCGTTCATGGCTACGCTTACTGCTACATAGCGATCGTTTTGTGGACGAACGCTGAATTTGCCAAGGTGAGGCAGGGCAAGGCCATCTAGAGCAAGCAGGTCGCCCTCAGGAGTGAACAAAGCCTGTGCTGAGCCGTCGACCACCTCAATCCCGTTGATGCTTTGGGCAAATTCTACAGATACCTTATTAGTGGTAGCGATTTGCTTAAGATTCAGGTGCTTAACATTGATCAACCGCAGAGAAAAGTCGTCAATTCCGAACATTTCGTAACTTTCATCGAAAGCCATACGCGCTAATTCTTCAAAATCGCCGTCGTTTTGCGGAGAAAAGGATGCTGTTTTGTGGTAACCCCAAAGAAATTGGGCCGTTGGCAGGCCGTCATGACGGCGTAAACGCCATTCATTACCATGGTCTTTTTGCCAGTTTTCGAAGGAGCTGAGAACGGGGTTTTGCGCCTCTGCGCCGCTTTGAGCGCTAATAGGGGCAGAAAAAAGGCCACCAATACTTAGGACGGCCAAGGATGCGATTAATTTGTGCATGAGTTGTTAATTTTGGGATGACGGGGATTGCTAGCTTGAGATGTGGTAAACGGAAGCTAGGTTCCATAAAAGTAGCACCTTCTAGCGAGAA
>JAQWRF010000146.1 GCA_029243845.1 Planctomycetota bacterium
TTTGCTAGCTGGGTATCTAACCATCCTTCAAGTTGCTGCTGCTTACTCGAATCAGTCAACGCCTCGGTCATCCAAGAATAGATTAGCTTATTGCTGTCGTCCAACAAGTAAGCATCAAGTAGGCGTCGCCAGTCACCGGATAGCTTAGCGTCCAGTGCTGCGGCTGACACGGTATGGCGTGACAACAACAAAGCCGGGCGCATTGGATCGCTCATGAGCTGCATATTGGACGCGGCTGTGCTTTCGACTAATAGCACCAGTGCCTGCCATGCGACATCGCTGTCGTCACATGTGCTTAAGCGCCTGAGCAGACTACGGGCAGCGTTGCGGTTGCCGAGTAATAGTTCGCAACGTGCGACAATCAAGCTGGCCAAGTCTCTATCGATGACATCAAAATAATCTTCAGCCAATTGATCGCGCAGTTTGCGCTTAATCGTTTTTACGATCGACAAATCATCGGCACCCACTTGCAAGTAATAATCTAAATCGCGGCGAGTGGTGTTTGGTTGCGCAGCACTCAAGATATAGGACTTGTCACTACGGTAACAAATAATTCCGCGGGGTGTCAAGAACATCACCGCGCCATCGCTAAGCTGTATAGGGCTACTGGCTAGTTCTGGAGAGTCGTCCCATCTAATCGCCAAAGAGGTGCCGTTGATATCATTAAGCGCAGCGGTAGCCACACCTTTCTCACAGGGCATCCAGGCATGAGTGCTGCTTAGCTCGGACGACAGCAGATTCTCGTTGTTGTAACCGTTGTATCTGTAAAGTTGAGTAGAGGTGTAGGCCTTATCGCCTGAAGCGAGATCGATTTTTTGTAGATAGCTGCCGCTTGTTACAATGCTTTTGCCGTCATAATCGAGGACGAAGCGCATGCGATTGTCGCCGCGTTCTTGCGCGGGATAAGATTTGAGAAGCTCGCCACTATTACCGTTGACGGAAAACAGAGCTTGCGAATCGAGAGGGGCAACAACGATTACGCCATCTTTAAGAAAGATATTATTATTCGCAAAGTGATTGATGCGTTGGCTAAGGCGTCCGTCTTGGTGCACAATTACTTTGGTGCGTGGATAGGTGCGAGTCCATTCAACAACTCCGGTGCGTGCTGCGACACAACTGAGTGTGCCAAACTGCGAAAGCAACCATACGTGTTCGCCGTCACTGACCGGCGCCGGCGTCGCTACTTCGGTGAGCAGGTTGCCAAAGAGATTGGTCTCCATTGAACCGCTCGCCAAGAACGTTTTGAATAGTTGCTTGCCACTATGTAAATCAAAACACATCAGCGAAATGTCGACGTTACCACCTGCATCGTAAACAGGAACATACACTCGCCCAGCACTAACGAGTGGGGTGCCAATGGTGATGCTGTTAGTTTCGGCGTCGTCTGCTTCGATGACTTGGCGCCACAGTAATTCGCCGCTATGTGCATCGAAGGCATGCAGGCGACGCAACGGAGTCATATGCCGAATGTCGATTCTGCGATACTGGTCGCTGCGGCCCACAGCTTTTGCTTGATGCATGTTAACTAACAGTACTCCATCGCTTAGTACCGGCTGTAGTGAAGTAAACTGCGATTGCGCGGCATGCAGCTCGTCATTTAAGTTGTCGTTTATGTTGAGCCAAGCCAAGTTATCGAATTTCCAGCGTGGATTGCCCGTTGCGGCGTCGAGCGCCACAACATCGTGCCCATTGGTGGCATAAACCAAGCCATTGCCAAAAGCTAAACGGTGGGTGTTATAGCGTAAAGGCAGTACGTCGCCAAACTTGTAACTCCAGGCGAGTTGCAGATGGTCAATGGCAACATGCGGATGCCGCTTATCTAGCGGGTCTTGGTATAGATCGTAATAATTACGGTCCATATACGCAGCATCTAAAGTTTGTTGCGCGCTTTTCTCGGCAGTCAAACCAGCGTATTGTAAAGTCGCGCGCTCGAGCGCCTCAATGTTTAGCGGACGTTGGTACTGCAAAACGACCGCCGCCGCCCGCTCTTGATAATGAGTGCGGTACCATTCGCTCGCTGCTGGTGGCAAATTGCGCAACTGTTCTGCCGCGAAACTCGCAACACCAACATACAAATCGTTTTGAAGTTTGTGAACGGCAGATGCTGGGCTGCTCACCAAGCGCTGCAATATAGGAATCGCTTCAAGCCATCGTTGCTGCTCTAAATAGCTTAAAGCATCATTCAGCTCTGCACTTAAGTCTTGACGT
>JAQWRF010000367.1 GCA_029243845.1 Planctomycetota bacterium
GTTCTTTGGGGATTGTATTGCGTTATGTTCGCAACGGCTTTCATATTTTTGGTAATGCCGTTGATGAAAGGCTCTAAAACACGGGGGCAAGACTAATGGAATTTTTTAGTTTTCGTAATTTCTTAGAGTTGACCATGCAGCTGTCCATGGTACCGATGACGCTAGGCTTAGTGCTGTTCTTGTCATGGGTAATCTCAGCAGGAAAAGGTGGCGATCACAAATGGTTAACATTGCTTTCTAAAGGAACAATGCTGCTAACGGGTGCCTCATTCTTACTAGGCTGTATGGCTATGGTTCTGCGGTACATCGAAGTGCAGCACTGGCCAGCGCAAACGATGTACGAGGTTATCCCTCTAGGCGTTTGTGCCGCATACTTGTCAACCATTGCCCTGTATTACGTATTAGGTCTTAATCGCCGTGTTGGTGTAGCCCGTGCTTTCGGCGACCTGTTCGTCGCCTTAATTATGGTTGGCGGAGTCTTTACCTTACAGTACGTTCTCAACCTAGACCCGACGGGCAAAGCATTGCCGCCAGCTTTGCAATCCTACTGGTTTAGCACGCACATCACCGCGTACATGATTGGATACTTCACTCTAATCATCGCTGCGTTGGCAGCTTGGTTACATCTGTGTTTTCAGTTCTGGTTACAGGTCATTCGCCGTCAAGAATCACGCTTAGCAATCAAGATAGGCGTTCCTGTTCTCGCACTCATCGCAGCTCCATTCGGTAGCATAGCGCTAGTGATGGGTTTTGGAGTGTTCGCAGTTGCCGGCGCAGTCACAGCGTACAGCTTGCGCGGTGACCGCGAGATGGTGTGGTACCAAACATGGGAGCGCGAATCCGACAACTTCACTTGGCTTATCTTTGTTGTAGGCTTCCCGTTTTTGACTAGTGGCTTAATTCAAGGCGCTCTCTGGGCGCAAGAAGCATGGGCTAATTACTGGGGATGGGATTCTAAAGAGGTCTCAGCGCTGATTTCGTGGTTATTCTACGTCATCTACCTGCACCTGCGCTTGATAGCCGGGTGGCGCGGCGAAAAGGCAATGATGTTGCTTTGTGTCGGCGCACTCTCAATCTTTATTACTTTCCAGCTGTTCGGCTACTTGCCAGACTCGCAAAAAAGCTTGCATCGTTACACCGATATGGAATCCCTTCCATCAGAGTCGATGATGCTCCCGATAGAAGACGAGAACTAAATCCCCAAGCGTTGCTCGGCTGCTTCAACAGTATTGCTGAGCAACATTGCTATGGTCATGGGTCCGACACCGCCGGGTACCGGAGTAATATGAGAAGCGCGTTCGCATGCAGAATCGAAGTCGACATCGCCAACGAGCTTGCCATCTTCACCGCGGTTGATGCCAACATCAAGAACTACAGCACCTTGCTTTAGCCACTCACCTTTGATTAATTTGGCGACACCTACTGCCGCTACAACGACATCAGCACGGGAAACCTCAAGGGCCAAATCGGCTGTGCGTGAGTGACAAATAGTTACGGTAAAGTTTTGTGCCAACAATAACATCGCTACGGGTTTGCCCACAATATTAGAGCGGCCGACAACCACCGCGTGTTTACCAGAACCTTGTATCCCACTTTCACCAAGCAAGCGCATAACACCTTTCGGAGTGCATGGTACAGGAGCTTCGGTGCCTTGCATTAACGCCCCTTGGTTTTGCGGATGGAATCCGTCAGCATCTTTGGTGGGAGCGATTGCGGCTAACACTTCATTTTCATCGTAGTCAAAACCTTTAGGTAGTGGCAACTGAACTAGAATGCCATCGACTTCGATGTTGCAGTTTAGCGCGTTGATGAGTTCAAGCAACTTTTCCTGGCCAGTGCTTTCTTCGAGTTCGTAATGAAAGTTAGTGAGCCCAACATTTTCACATGCGCGGCGCTTATTACGGACATAAACATGCGATGCTGGATCTTCGCCAACAAGAACAGTCGCCAACCCCGGAGGATTATCATTGTTCAGCTTGGCGATGGCAGTAGCACGCGGTTTGAGCTGCTCGAGGATAGTGATCGACAATTCTTTGCCGTTGAGGATGTTTGCTTTAGACACTTGGGATTCCAGGGTAGGTGTTTTAGAATGAGTATTCTAAATGAGAGTACTCCTTCCTCCAATTACAAAAGTCCTACTGATTTCTTGGTGGGTGATTGGGTTGTTGATGTTCGCCGCTGGCGGCAGCTTTCCACTAGCAGCGGTATCCCTCAATAATCAGATTTTCAGTGACCCAAGCATCGGGTATTTACTCGGAATAGTGGTTTACCCCTTTCTTCACGATAGCTTTTTGCACCTACTGCTCAATTCAATCGTATTCGCTTCATTAGGAGCTCTGCTGGAATCCACTCTCACGCGTAAGCTGTTCATTAAGGTATTGGCGACTGCCACTGCAGCCCCAGCCCTCATCTGGTTGGTAATAAGCTTGCTTACTAGTGCCGCACCTACTCATGTCGTCGGCAGTTCGGGCATGGTTTACGCTTTACTGGGTGCTTGCTTGTGTATGTTCCCGGACATGCAGGTGAACTTGATTATTGTTCAACTCAAGCTCTATTTCGTCGCTGGGGCTTTAATAGCCTTTAGCTTCGTCGCCACAATAGTCCAGCTGTTCGGCGTGCAGTGGGGCAACTCCGCACACTCCATCCACCTTTTCGGCGCCCTGTGCGGATGGCTTTTAGTAGGCGGACATCAGCGATTTTCATTAAGCGAACTGCCTATTATGGCGTCGTTGCGTGAGCGTAAACAGCGCTTTGAGGCTGGTAAACGTCAACAGAATAGTCAGCGCGTAGACGACATCTTGGCTAAGGTAAGCCGCAGCGGTATCGGTTCGCTTAGCCCGGCCGAGCGTAAATTCCTTGAGCAGCAGTCACGTAAGAAATAGGCAGAGCTAGAATATCAGCATGTTGATT
>JAQWRF010000368.1 GCA_029243845.1 Planctomycetota bacterium
CATTAGCCGCGAAGAATTAGGTGACCGTGTTAAAAACGATTACTTAATGCACCAAGCTGTCACAGAATTATCGTTTGAATTGCCAGACACAGAAAACGTACAAGAGTTCTCCGCAGAAAAAGGCGCTACCTATATTTCGTACAGCGAAATGATTGAGTTGTCATTACTTGGCGATGTCGAGCTCATTGGTGGTGTACAACTACGCCGTTTGTTCCAAGCTGAAGAAAACATTTGGATGCCATCTCCAGTGCAAATGGAGGGCCACGTATTTCTGATGCGCCCAACAGCAAAACGTGACCGCCAACTTCCTGAGCTGACTGAAATTCGCGGTGACGTTGTTGAACTATGGCGTTCACGTCAGCAACAACGCCTGGCTTCTGAAGCTGCCGACCAATTGGTCGCCGATTTGCCGCGCGGTGTCGATTATGTTGAGGGCGATGCGGTTAGCGTCTCTGCCGAAGAATTCACTAATGCCGCTGCAGGGGCTAGTCTAGCAATCGAGCAGATGGGCTGGATATCGCGTACATCACGTACTACCACAGACCCTTTTTGGCCAAGCGATGCAACTGTGTTGCGTAGCTTGCGCACTCAGGTTGGTGGTCAGCTATCTGATTTGGTCGATGGCGAAATCGTTGGCCCTCAAGACTTCGGTGACAAAGGCATTGCCGTCGCGCACCTAATAGGCCGCCGCGACGCCGACAGCTCTTCAATGTGGCCTGCTGAATACGAGCGCGCCAAAATGTTAGCTACGCAAAATGCTTACACTTCTTTTCAGTCAGACCAAATCTCGTATGAAGGTATGGCTCGTACTTACAACCTACAAAAGGTTGAGCGCGTAGAAGTCGCCAACTAGATCAGTCAAGTTCTGGCCATCGAGGGAAAACCTCGAGCGTGAGCTGAGTTAGCAATTGCCGACTCAGCTCTTCTTTTTTTGCCGCGCGTTCAATGACAGCGCGCTTTCCATCTGAGGATTGTGCGGCACTGAGTAGAGCAGCACGCGCAGCAGTGGGGTTTTGCTTGGTAATGGCTATCTGTGCTTCTATGAGCTCGTAAGCCACCCAGTAGTTGCGGGAGCGGCTATCGCCGCGCCTCACTAGTTCTTGATAAGTATTTTTGATGGAATCGCGCAACGGAATCAGTGTCCTAAGTCGCAGGGACATGACTTTGGCATGATATGGCATTAGCTTCTCGGCTGTTTCTAGATGCAACAACAACCGTGCGTCCGAGCCATTAGGGTCGTTGATTTCGGTTTCGATTGCACCGAGTAAAGCCGTCATATCATACGGGCTATAGCTGAGCGCGCTATCGAAACAAGCACGCGCGTATTCATGCTGATCGTTTTTTAGGTATAAAGCAGCCATTAATACCCAGTTACGCGTATCCCATGGGCGCACTTCACTAATGGTGGCAATCTGACTAAATAAGTTTTCGCCTGCTGTAGACTCGTCATTTAAGGCGTCGATAGCGTTGGCCATAATGCTCTCGCCGCGAATATTTGAATAGGCGGGTAATAGTGAGAAAACGCATAGTCCACAGCAAGCAACAATCTTCGATATGCGTTGCGGGGCAGAAAGCGTATTCGCTGGTGAGTGTTTCGACAAGCTGGCAAGTATTAACATAAAAATAGCCATCGCAGGCAAATTATCTGTGAATGGCGAGCGCGTGAGCGCGCAAATAGCAAAGCCTGCCGCAAAACCAGCATAAAGTCTAATGTCGTTAGCTGCATTCACTCGGATATGACACCAAGCGCGATAACAGCCAGCTGCTAGTAGTGCGAAGCCGAGCCACCCTAATTCGATTAGCGCTTGCAGCACATCATTGTGCATGGACTTTGGTGCTTTAAACACGCTGTTAGGTACGCTTACTCCGAGCATCTGTGCTTCTTTCTCTGAGCGCCATAGCGGGTAACTATTTTCGAATTGCCCGACGCCGATACCGAGTGGTGTGTCGAATGATTTTTCAATACCAGCCGAGTACATCGTTAGACGTACTTCGGTGGACCGGTATTCTGTTTCTATGCTATTAAAACCACCACTCGTCAAGCCGCGTAAAATTTCGCCGATGACGAAGACAGCACCAATAATAAATAAACCTTTGTTTCTTATTTTGCTGAAAAAATACAGAGCTACGAAGCCGATTACTAAACCAAGTCGAATCGCGTTACCACCCCAAAAACCACAAAGCAAAGCCATT
>JAQWRF010000027.1 GCA_029243845.1 Planctomycetota bacterium
TTATGCACGCCATCTAAATTTACGCGTAGCGTTTCGCCCCAAGCGTCTGCGTCGACATCAGCCGCCGCCGCGCGTTGTGGGTTAATGCCAGCATTAGCGACCAAACAATCCAAACCGTTATTCGAGTTGGCGAAAGCGTCGATAGCGGTTTTTAATTCGCCGGCATTGGTCACGTCAACAGCAACAGCAGAATGCCCCTCGCCACCAAGTGAGCCTAAAGTTTCTTGTAACATTGCAAGACGGCGCCCGACTAATAAAAGTCGAACACCGTTGTTAGCAAATTCTTGAGCAACTGCGCGCCCGATGCCGCTACCGGCACCCGTAATCACAGCAGTGCGAATTCGTGAGCTCATGCGCGAAGTGAGTTAAGCGCAGAGCCCGCTTTGAACCAAACAATTTGGTCGGCGTTAAGCGTGTGCAGAATTTCGACGCGATGATTGTTGCCGTCGCTGTGATTAAACACCGCGAATACTTGCGACCCCGGAGCTAGTTGCTCGAGCCCCTCAATGGTTACGGTGTCGTCTTGTTGCACGATTTCCCATGAAGCAGCATCGGCAAAAGTAAATGCCAACACCCCTTGCTTCTTAAGGTTTGTTTCGTGAATACGTGCGAAGCTACGCGTGATGACGACACCTGCGCCAAGCAAGCGCGGGCACATCGCCGCGTGTTCGCGTGACGAGCCTTCGCCGTAGTTTTCGTCACCGACAACCACCCAGTGTTTGCCCGCAGCTTTTAAGTTGCGCGCTACCGCTGGGACAGGTTGACCCGTTTCGCCATTGAGTGGATCTTTTGTGGTGCCAGTGCCGCCGTCAAATGCGTTAGTCGCACCAGTAAACATGTTGTTAGAAATGTTGTCGAGGTGCCCTCTGAACTTCAACCACTTGCCCGCTGGGCTGATGTGATCGGTTGTGGTTTTACCAATTGTCTTTAACAGCAAGGGCATTTCAACATACCCTTCAGGGGCAATCGCCTTAAACGGCTCAAGTAACTGTAAACGCTCGCTATCCGGGTCGATTGCGATTTCACCGTCGGCGCCTTCGCTTGGAGCCTGATAGCCATCGCGCTTAATCTCAAAGCCAGCCTCTGGGATATCAGGGGCAATCGCCGGCGCCTCGAGCTTCCATGAATTGCCATCGGCATCAGTTAAAGAGTCGGTTAGCGGATTGAAGTCTAGGCGTCCGGCCAAACCAAGACACATCACCATTTCTGGCGAGCCAATAAATCCGAGCGTGTCAGGGTTGGCGTCGTTGCGTGCGCGGAAGTTACGGTTGAACGAAGTGACAATGCTGTTGGGAACACCTAGCTCGATATCGTCACGCTGCCATTGACCGATACAGGGACCACATGCGTTTGTTAAAACGGTAGCGTCCACACTTTCGAGCGCGTCAAGCAGACCATCACGCTTAATCGTTGCATAGACTTGTTCAGAGCCGGGGCTGATGAATAAGTGCGAGCTCATCTTGGTGTTATTAGCTGTTGCTTGTTTAGCAATGTCAGCAGCACGGTAGATATCTTCATAGGAAGAGTTTGTGCATGAACCAATTAACGCGGCGCGTATCTCGACAGGGTAACCTTCGCTTTCGCAGTCGGCGGCCATGTCAGAAATTTCATGTGCTAAGTCTGGAGTGTGCGGGCCAACCAAGTGTGGCTGGAGTGTGCTTAAATCAATCTCATAAATTTCGTCGTATGCACACCCTTCATCGGCGGTGAGCAAATCAAGGTTGGCGTCGGCGAGGTCAGCTAGGTCGACGCGGTTAGTTGCGCGCAAGTAATCACCCATGCGCTGATCATAAGGGAACACCGAACAAGTCGCGCCAAGCTCAGCGCCCATGTTACATATGGTTCCCTTGCCAGTACACGAAATCGATTCACAACCTTCACCGAAATATTCGATGATGCGATTGGTGCCACCCTTAACAGTCAACATGCCGAGTAGCTTAAGGATGACGTCTTTAGGCGCCGTCCAGCCGTTTAGC
This sequence comes from Planctomycetota bacterium, assembly GCA_029243845.1. Classification (GTDB taxonomy): domain Bacteria; phylum Planctomycetota; class UBA1135; order UBA1135; family UBA1135; genus JAPKEZ01. Next base: position 1,977 of record JAQWRF010000027.1, read on the forward strand.
TTACCGGTCAATTTAACGCCGACGATATTTGGCTGTAGAACTTCCCATGGGAAGCCGGCCATGACGTCAACGGCGTCTGCGCCACCGACTCCAATTGCGCACATCGCCAATCCACCCGCGTTCGGAGTGTGTGAATCAGTGCCAACCATCAAGCCACCAGGGAAGGCGTAGTTTTCAAGCACGGTTTGGTGAATGATGCCGGAGCCTGGTTTCCAGAAACCAAGGTTGTAGCGGTTGGAAACGTTAGACAAGAAGTCGAAAACCTCTCGGTTTTCTTCGTTAGCTAAAGTGAGATCTTTATCAGCTCCGACGTGGCCACGAATTAAGTGGTCGCAATGCACAGTAGTCGGAACGGCCGCCTCGTTTTTGCCAGCCATCATGAATTGCAGCAACGCCATTTGCGCAGTCGCGTCTTGCAGTGCCACGCGGTCAGGGCGCAGGTTGAGGTAAGCCTTGCCCCGCGCGAGATCTTGAGTGGCGACATCGTCGATGTGGCCAAATACAATCTTTTCAGCTAGTGGAAGTGCAAGGTTGTTGGATTTTTTGACCGCTGCGATGTTGGAACGCATCTGCGTGTAGGCCGCGGATACAAATTCTGCTGATGATTCGATGTTTGCCATGGTTGTGTTATGCGTTTAACGGCGCATATTTTAGCTACTCCCACTCCGTGGCGCTTAAAAAGCACTGATTTAGGAACATTGCGTGCAAAATAGGCTATGCTAGAGGAGTGCAGTTTTTCGCAATCATATTAAGTCTCATAGCCTTTTTGGGCAGCCACACTCCGGCGCCTGCCTGGATTGCCTACGCCGATGACGCTTCTATCACTTACCAAGGTCGATGGGATGACAGTACAGTCACATCACCATGGTGCGGATGGCAGGGATCTTCAGCCTCTATAAACTTTGACGGCACCGCGATTGCAATGGGCGTAATTGTGGAAAACGACAACGAGTGGTTCAAGGTGATTATTGATGGCGATATTTTTAATGCTAAGAAGGTAGAGGTGTCTAGCAAGAATAGCTGGCAGGCGGTTATTTTGGCTCATGGCCTGACGGCAGGGACACACCATATTGAAGTGGTAAAAGAAACTA
>JAQWRF010000034.1 GCA_029243845.1 Planctomycetota bacterium
CTGGCCGACTGGACAAAACGTTTTTCTCCGAGGGGGCCGGCGGGCGAAAGCGCCGAAGTAATTTATGACGAACCTACATGGTCATGGCTCCGTGGGCGAACGGAACCATGGTTCGGGCAAGATCAAGCGCGCGTTGCCGCATTGTTATTGCAGCAGTGTAAAAACAAAGCTGCGGGTTTGGCTTATCAATGGGCGATGGTCGTTGACGAGCCGAGTGATGCAGTACTTGAAGACTTCTCCCGTTTTTTAAACGAGAATCATCAGGTCCGGGCGGCTTGGTGCTTGCAGCATTGGCCACGCTACAGCTCGCCAATCCGCGATTTTGCGCAGAAGCACGAAGAGACGCCACTAGCAAAAAATCTGACGAAAACATTAGAGTGGCTTAGCTATTTGCAGCTACTCGCAGAGTTGCACGCCGCGAACAACATGCCGGTAAGTGGCGCAGCGTTTGCCGCTGATTATTCGCGCTATGCTGCTGGGTTCGGGCTTCAAGTAGAGCCGACCCTGCCATTCGTTGATATTACAGAATTAGCGCAAAGTCCTTTTGTGCAGCCGGCAACGGCATTTAGTAATGGTAGCTACCAAGAGCTTGCCCTTAGTGGTTTAGACAAAAGGCGCAGTGTCGGCATGTGGTACAAAGACGATTCTCTTGGCGACCTCCACGTCGGCCGAAACAAGGCGCGCACCGACACTGGAACAATGGACCGCACAGCTTATGGTAGAACAGCCGTAGTGTTTGCTGATGGTTGGCAGCAACCAGGGCGTTATAAAATCTCTGGTAAAATTGAACAAACCACTACCTATTTTAGTGGGGGAATTGTTTTTGGCTGGAATAGGCGCGACCGTAATACGCGTTTGTCTTTTTCGGGCGGCGATTATCGTTATTCAGTAGGCGAGACCGAAGAAAAAGAATCTGGCGCTGGGCTGTCCTGGTCATTAAACTCATTGTTTGTTCGGGAGGGAGCTAAGAGTGGCGGGATAGCTCTCGATAAAAACGGCACGACCTTCGATTTCGAAATCATTGTTGATGGCTCAACAGCCGAAATATATTTCGAGGATAAAATGGTTCATCGCACAACCCTATTGAATAGTCGGCCAATATTCGGACGCATTGGATTCTTTACCACTACAGGCGCGATGCGTGTTATTGATTCAAAAGTTCAGCGCCTCGACCGCTTAGCCCAAGGCCCATTTGCTCATGCGCAAGGCTGGGGATTTGATAGCCATCGCGACGGGGAATATAAATTACGCCAACTTGTTGGATTGCCAATGAATGGCGTGCCACTTTCGGGATCTGGGACAGCGCTAATGCTTTTTGCTGAAACAGACATCGAGCACTTACAGAAAAATCTCGAACAGTTTTTAAACAACTGGGAAATCGATGCGCCAGCACAGGGGTTAACAATATTGTTGCCTAATGATTTTGACATGTCGACATTAGATGAACTTGACATCACGCAGCAACCTGTTTTCGCCAAACATAATAAAAGCGCAGAAACATTAGAGATAATGAAATCGATCGGCGGGTGGCCATCCCCGGTTTTGTTTTTTGCTGACCCCGTGGGGATTATCCGTTATGCAAAACGACTGCGGAAAACTCGACTCGGCTTGCCAAAAGATTTTTACAAATTAATTCGCGAGTACCAGGACCATTCTCGCAGTGGATTCGCAGGGGCTGGCGACTAGCGCTGAAGTTCTACTTGGCTAAAGCCAACTCCGGCGGCACCCAAAGACCCGTTGATGATTTTTGTGATAACAACCCGCATCGTTTTAATATTTTTCTTCTTGTCGAAGGTGTAAATCGTTTTTTGGTTTTGATTCGGGTTGATTTGAACCACGATAGGCTCATCATCTTTATTGATATAAACTTCAACCTCGGATGGCCTCGGATTGTCATTACAGTTTTCAGGGGTAGTGTAGATATGGCTGAATAACAGCTTTGTCGCTTTGGCCGTCCTCTTTAAGGAAATGGTGAACTCGGGGCTGGGGTCATCACCTTTGCAGAACCACCGCGTGCCCAGCGAGCCATCAACGAGTTTGTCGCCGTCAAAGTATTCGGCGGCGCGTGAAGAAACTTCATAGGATGGCCGACAAACTGGGATTAAATTCTCGAATTCATCATCACCATAACCCGTGTCGTTCGGTCCGAGACGCGGCACATAGTAGCAAACTAGATCTGCTGAATTGACCGGTGTGCCATTGATGATGCATTCTGCTTTGACAAGCCATTTCCCAGGTGCGGGGAAATGGCTTGTCAATGCAAAAAGATTCTCTGAAGAGGAGCCGATTTCTTTCCACGGAGCGTTCGCGCTACGTCTAATAGAATAAGTAATGGCCTCGCTTTGCGCGCCATCCGGGAG
>JAQWRF010000046.1 GCA_029243845.1 Planctomycetota bacterium
TGTGTAAAGTAAGAATTGCATGGTATGCGTTGTTTAACTTAATGCGCGTGCGGCATTAATGATTGGAGAGAAGTCGTCGCCAGTAAGTGATGCGCCACCCACCAGGCCGCCGTCGACGTCTGGTTGCGACAGAAGCTCGGCTGCATTGCTGCCTTTCATTGAGCCACCGTAAAGAATTTGTATGTGCTGAGCCGCATCGTCGCCAAGAACTTTTCCGACTAAGCGGCGGCATTCGGCGTGTGCTTCTTGAGCAATTTGCGGCGTTGCTGTTTCGCCAGTGCCAATCGCCCAGACAGGCTCGTAAGCAATGGTGATGCGCGAAGATTGTGTAGGCTTGACAGCCTTAAGAACTTTAAGTTGGCGAACAAGCACTTCGAATGTTTGTCCTGCTTGGCGCTCTTCTAGTGTTTCACCGACACACAGCATGACATCAATCTTAGCACGTAACGCGATTTTCACTTTTTCAAAAATCATCTTATCGGTTTCGCCAAAGATATGTCGACGTTCGGAGTGACCGAGCATTACAACTTGGACCCCCATGTCACGCAACATATATGGCGAAATTTCACCAGTGAAAGCGCCCTCTTTTTTACCGTAGCAATTTTGCGCGCCCAAAACAACATTACTGTTACGGATATTACGACGCACATGGTCAAGGTGCACGAAAGTAGGGAATACTGCTACTTTGACGGCGGAGTCGGAACTGTCGGCAGCTGCAACAATATCGCGCGCTAAAGTTGAAGCGCGACGCTTTGTTAAGTGCATCTTCCAGTTTCCAGCTATGTACTTAGTTCGAATCATTAAAGTTATTTTGCTAAGAGGGGATTAAGGTTTTTGTCAAAAACAGACAACACCGCTTCTAGTCGCGGTAAGGTTTGCCCAAAATTCTCAACGCTTAAGGCTTGATCAGCATCGGACCAGGAGTCTTGTGGCTTGTCGTGAACTTCAATCAAGAAGCCGTCGGCGCCGGCAGCTGCAGCTGCACACATCATTGATGGTACTAAATCGGCGCGACCGGTGCCGTGCGATGGATCGGCGATAACCGGCAAGCCCGTTTTTTGTTTCAAGAGCGCGATAGCAGACAAATCGAAAATGTTACGCACCTCGGGGTCGAAGTGACGCAAGCCGCGCTCGCACAGCAAAATATCGTCGCAACCTCCGACCGCCACATATTCAGCAGCGAACAAAAACTCTTTTATCGTGGACGCCATGCCGCGCTTTAACAACACCGGCATGCCCGCCTGTCCGACTTCTTTGAGAAGTGCGGAGCTCGACATGTTGCGCGAGCCTACCTGTAGCATGTTGGCGTGTTGCGAAACGATCGCGATATCTCGCGGATCAAGCACTTCGGTTACGATTGCCATGCCCGTTTCTTTTGATACTGCTGACAGTATCTCTAAGCCCTTCTCCCCTAATCCCTGAAAGGCGTATGGCGAAGTGCGTGGCTTAAATGCGCCGGCGCGTAAAGCGCGAACTCCCAATGCGGACAACTTCTGCGCAATACCTAACATGGAGTCGTAATCTTCGACCGAACATGGGCCGGCGATAATGCTTGCCGCACCATTGCCAAACACCGCGTCTTGAATAGTCACTTGCTTGTTTGCAATTTCGCTAACGGTAAACGGTGGAGCGCTTTCGGAGACTACAGAAACCACTTCAGGCCACTGCTCCAAGGCGACTATATTAGCCTGCGGCGCATCGCCCTTGAAATAGAAAACGCTTGTTTCGTCATTTAGAAACACCCAAGCACCACCAAACTCGTGGCCCCAGGCCTCGAGCTTTAGGATGAATGACGCGCGCACATCGGCGGCGAGAGGTTTGGTGCGAAGTTGATACACAGAAAACAGGCGCAAATGATATGTTTTCCCACAAAAATCGTCAATAAATAAGCGGGAAATACCTCAAAATGTTATGATTTCCATCCAATGGACCGCATACAGAAAGAAGAAAACGAATCGCGACTGCTGCATTCAGCTGCCAGTCACTCCGCCGACTCTGCCGGACGCGCTTTCGCTGAGCAAACGGATCCGTGGCGGACTCGTTATGAGCGCGATCGCGATCGCATTATTCACAGTTCATCCTTTCGACGCCTGATGTACAAAACGCAGGTGTTCGTTAACCATGTTGGCGACAATCAGCGTACACGCTTGACTCACTCTCTTGAGGTAATGCAAGTGTCGCGCTCATTAGCTAACGCGCTCGACTTGAACGAATCACTTTGCGAGTCTATTGCCTTGGCGCACGACCTAGGGCATCCACCTTTTGGGCACTCAGGGGAAGTGCTGCTAAACGAAAAGATGAAAGACTTTGGTGGCTTCGCACACAACCGTCAATCGTTAAGAATTGTCGACGTTTTAGAACGGCGCAACCCCGAGTATCGCGGGTTAAACCTCACCGAAGAAACAAAAAGTTGTTTGAAAAAACACGAAGAAATCATCGATGCCGAAAGTGGCAAAAAGCTTCGTTTCCCACTATTAGAGGCTCAATTAGTTGATTTAGCAGATTCTACGGCATACCACTACCACGACATTGAAGATGGTATTCGCGAGAAAATTCTCGACTCAGAAAAGATGGAGCGTGACTTAGAAATTTGGTCGATTGCCATTGAAGAATCCCGCAAACGCCATTCAAACCAAAG
>JAQWRF010000067.1 GCA_029243845.1 Planctomycetota bacterium
CAGGTGCGGGCGCAGGCGATTGTTGCATTACGGCGTCTCAACCCCGATGGCGCCACCGAAATTCTGGCGGATAGGCTCAGTCAAGAAACGCAAAGTATTTTACAGAAGCAATTGCTTAATGCTTTGCTGGAAGAACGCAGCGCTTTAATTCTAGAAAAGTTATTGGTGTTCGTCCCCCCAACGGAGTTGATTGAAGGTTATTCGCGTGCTGTGGCCTTTCAAATTTCTGCTGATATCGCATTGCTAACGCGGGCTGTCGATGCTTTGCGTTTGCGCCAATCATTTGAGACATCCTTGATGTTAGTTCGAGCTTTTCCGCTAGATAGCCTTTCGCTAGAGGCGACAGCAATATTACAGCGCTTACACGCTAAGATCTTGTCAGAGCACTTGTTGAAGCAGGGTATTGATGAAAACAACCAGCTGTTCGTTGACGATGCTTTGTTGCGACTAGGAGATTTGCAATCTGCCAACCCTATAGAGGGATCATGGCTAGAGTGCGAAATACAATTACGATTGTTGATGGGCGATGTCACTCGATGCCTCGACATCGTTTCTTTGTTGGCAGCCAGTGATTCTTCAACCACTGCAAAATGGACTTTAGCACTCGATATTATGTCTGCTGCTAGCGAACTTAATATTGCTGATGCGGTGAACACCGTGCGTGTTGCAATGTTGTCCGCTGCCGCACTGCCCGCCGAGCTAGAGTTTCGCGCCTCGCAGTTATTTGACCTGGCTACGCCACCGCAATTGCGAGATGACAATGCCGAGGAAGACCAGGCCACAACCGAATAGTTCGCGCTGGTCGAGGCTTTCGCCGAGCAGTAAATAACCGCAAAGAGCCGCAAAAACAGATTCTGTGCTCATGATAATTGCCGCATCACTAGGGGGCGCATGAACTTGGGCGATTGCTTGCAGGCTAAAGGCAACTCCAATAGCAAACACGCCACTGTAAACCACTGCCGGAGCAGCATTTGCCCATGCGCTGCTATCCCATTCTTCGAACACTAAGCCGTATGCCGTACAGCAAATGGCTACCAGTAAAAATTGGCGGCTAGCCAATAGAATTGGCGGAACTTTTTTTGCAAGATTATCGAGTAGCAATACTTGGCCCGCCCACATGCAGGCGCCAAGAGTGACTAGTGCATCACCGATTTGCATCGAAAAACCGTTAACACTTAGGAAGTATACTCCGAGCAATACCAAGCCTGCACCAGCCCAAGTTTTTGCCGCAATTTTATGCGACCATAAGGACGCAAGAATGGGAGTCAATATCACATAAATACTGGTTAAGAAACCTGCTTTAGAAGCGGTCGTCCACTGAATGCCGACTTGTTGTAATACGGAGCCCGTTAGCAATATCGTTCCGAGTGCGATCGTCAACCAACGATGGTCCGTTGATTTGCGCAATTCACTGGGGACCCGCAACACAAATGGTTGAATGCATAACCAACCGAGAAAGAAGCGCACGCCAGTAAATGAGATTGGACCGATGTCGTCCATGGCGGCGCGTTGAGCACCAAAACCACTGCCCCATATAGCGGCAGTGGTGAGTAGGTAGAAATCAGCTTTTAAGCGCTGACGATTAGAATGTGCCACTAATGTATGTGCGGTGGTAACAGTAGCGTCCCAGCGCCACTGAAAGGGGAGAGCAGTGAAAGTAATGCTGCTCGTTTGAGAACAA
>JAQWRF010000069.1 GCA_029243845.1 Planctomycetota bacterium
GCCCGTTGCTAGTGCTTCGCGAGTGCTTGCTATGTAACGGTACGGATGACGCATTGCTTTCAAGTTATGAAAATAATGAGGCCGTCTTGATAGTTACGCGTTGGTTCCATTGCGTTAAGTTGCCTACAGACATTCTTAATGACGAGCATCCATTCCATACTTTGTTCGAGGGTGACCACCCGCCGCACTTATTCGTGTCGCGCTGGGATGGTAGTAATCCAATTGCATTGCGCGGAGATTTGTCTCGTAGCGAATTGCTGGGCAACATGCACGAAACCTTGAAGGCGGAATATAAAAAAGACGCAAAGAAGGCCGCTAAGGAAATAACTAAGCTCATGTATGTCTACGACATGCTTGATGAAAAAATTCAACGTCTTGAAATCACAATCGACGACGAGCTAGAAAAACGTGGTCCTAAGTCTAAAAAGCTGAAGAAGTACGGTAAGCAGCTAGAAGCCGCACAAAAAGAAATGGTAGTAGCTAAAGAAAAGGAAGCCGCGCTTTCTAATCTTCAGCTAAGGAGTCCTGACGAAGCGCCAAACGCGCTCGCAGAACTTCTGAAGTCGCGTAAAAACGACCTGCCGGCTGGCCAGTAATTTATTACAATTAGGGAGATGCATCGTCGCTCCCTAATTGTACGTTTCTCTCTTTTGTGCCTAGCATTAGTCACATGTACTACCTTTGCTAGCGCACAAAAGAAGAAAGACGACAAGGAAGACGACAAGAAAGAACAAGAGTATAGGGAAGATCCGTACACCGAGAATATCGAAGATGTATGGCGCGCAGCCGGATATGAGGCTATGGGCGATTTCGGCTGGGCCGATGGGCACGGCACGGTAAACATCGAAGATGCCATTGGCGACGAAGAGATAATCTTCATCGAAACTAAGCACTTTAAAATTGGTTGCTGCTTGCCAGACTATAAAATTTCTCGAGAAGACAAAGTAGAGAAAAGTAAAATAGAAAGCGAGCTCGATGAGTTACGCGAATTTATTCCGAACATACCTCGGCGCGTGAAGGTGCTCGATAAATGGTTGCGGCTCCACCTGTATGCCATGCGTATCGAAAAGCTATACACCCGAATTCAGGGTATCCTGCAAGTTAGCGACGACGATTTCCCGACGGGCCCTGGTCAATTAAAGAACGGTAAGTACATGGGTGAAGGTCCCTACTTAGGGATGAAATCTAAGTTTACTTTACTGCTGTTTGACAAAGAGAGTAGTGTCGGCCGTTACCGCACAGCATTCATGGGAGAGACGGGTATTATCCCGATTCGCTTTTTGTTTCCGAACGAAGGCACTCTACTATATGCCTGTGCCGCCCAAAATGAAGGTCTTGCTTCTGACACCACTATGCACTGCGCAATGGTGTATGCCGTTACGCAAAATCTTCTAAACGGTTACCGGCACTATGGCCAAGCGATGCCGACTTGGTTGCCGTTGGGCGTTGCTCATTCGTTGGCCCGCGACATTGACCAGAAGCGCAACTACTTCACGGATAAGCGACTCTACGATTCAGAAGATAAGAACATTTGGAAGTGGGACACCAAAACCCGCAAACGAGTCGACTACGATATTGCCGTTTCTTATCAAGAGATGACAGCGTGGGGTTCGCCAGGTTCGCTGTCTTATAACGACCACGTAATGGCGTGGGCGCGTGTAGATTTTCTGCTAAAGG
>JAQWRF010000086.1 GCA_029243845.1 Planctomycetota bacterium
CCAGAATCAAGTTCTGGGGTGTACAACACAATGTTGTTATTTGCGACTAGGCCATTTACCACGGCTTGATTTTAGCAACTTCTTACAACGACTTTCAGTAATAGTCGATTAGGAATTATTAGGTATGCAGTGGCGTATTATCCATGGGATTGCCTCGGCGAGATGAGCACAATAAAGATCGGGCTCTTTCCCCATTTCTGCTAGCTTTTGGCGCATTGCGCGACCTTTCCCAGTGCCCACGAGCACGGACGGCAGGTCTTTGGCCGCAAAAGCTTGCAAATCGCGTACATCGTCACCTACACCCACGCTGCAGCTCCAATCAATATCAAAGTCTTGTGCTGCGGTGTCTAGCATGCCGCCGTGCGGCTTGCGACATTGACAGCGTCTGCGCTCTGGCGCAACACCAACTTCCGGGTGGTGGGGACAATGGTAGTAGCCATCGATGCGCACGCCATAGGGCTCGAGTAAGGCATCGATTTCGTTTTGGATGGCGACTAAATCGCCTTCGTCGAGTAAACCACGAGCAATGCCAGATTGGTTTGACACGACGATGAGTTGAATGCCATTCTTTTGAAAAGCGGCCAGGGCTTGCGCGACACCAGGCAATAACTCGGTGCGCGAAGCATCAGAAAGATACGACACCTCTGTTAAAAGGGTGCCATCGCGATCGAGAAAAACTGTAGGTTGGGCAGGCATGGTACTTGCAACTGTAGGGATTATAGATTATCCTAACCGCAATGAAAAAAGCAAAAAACTATAATAAACTGCTGGAAGAGCTGTCACACGACAGTGGCGATCCGTGGATGGTCTTCAAGATCATGGGCGAGTTCGTCGAAGGATTCGATGCCATGAAAAATATCGGACCATGTGTTTCAATCTTTGGTTCGGCCCGCACTAAGCCAAGTAATCCTCACTACAAAATGGGGGTTAACGTTGCCCAAGAATTAGGCAAGCGCGGTTACAGCATCATCACGGGTGGTGGCCCAGGTGCAATGCAAGCGGGTAATGAAGGCGCGCAAAAAATTGGTACTAAATCGATAGGCCTGAACATCGTGTTGCCATCGGAGCAAGACCCTAACCCTTATCAAGACTTAGAGCTTCACTTTAAGTATTTCTTCACACGCAAAGTATGTTTTGCAAAATACGCTTTGGCCTATGTGGTGCTTCCCGGTGGCTTTGGCACCATGGACGAGTTTTTTGAAGCGCTTACGTTGATCCAAACAGGCAAAATGCGCAACTTCCCAATCGTGCTGATGGGTAAAAGTTACTGGGGCGGACTCATTCGTTGGATTAAAAAATCTATGGTCGAAGAGGGTACGATATCTCGGGGAGACCTTGATTTGTTCTATATGACTGACGACCCTGTCGAGGCGGCAGAGGTTATTCAACGTGCTCTCGAAGAGGGCTCACATGCGCGCCCGGAATGGAAGCTGCAAATTGCTCGTGCGCGTCGCCAAGCTTCAAGGCTGAACGCCGCAAACCGTATTGAGCAACGCAGGCTCACGAAGAAGTCTTCTAAAAAGAAAACCACGAAGAAAAAGAAGAGAGATTAAAGGTCGGTCTCTTTGGCGCGCGACATAAACTCGCCCGTTTCTGTAGACACCTTAATGTATTCACCGGCGTCAATAAATGGCGGCACTTTAATCTCGAGACCCGTCTCGCAGACTGCGCGCTTCTTGTCTTGGTTGACAGTGTTGCCTTTGGCAGACATTTCTGCTTCAGTAACCTTTAGCACAACAACAGTGGGTAGATCGACAGCAACTGGAGTGCGCTCGAAAAAGGTTAAGGCAATTTGCTGGTTGTCGCGCACGTACTTCATGGTTTCTCCGACCATGTCGGATTCTAAGAAATACTGTTCGTAATTTTCCGCATCCATGAAAACGTAGGCCTCGCCTTCCATGTACGAAAAGGTGCAAGGGCGCTTGTCAAGGTGTGCTCGCTCGAGTGTCTCGTCCGAACTTAGACGCATGGACTTCTGCTGTCCCGTGCCATGCTTCTTGAGTTTAATTTGGTTGAACGAAGAACCTTTGCCCGGCTTTCGGAACTCGTAGTCGGTGACGATCCAGAGGTCATTGTCAATCACTAAGATTTGGCCTTTACGGCACTGATTTGCTTTTATGGTTACCATGAGTTTTTTAAGTATACTAGTTTAACGGCTCTCTAACTACGCGTGCTGGCGGCGAATACTGCTTGCGGGGATATTAAGAAGTTTGCGGTATTTAGTGATGGTGCGTCGCGCAACAATGGTGCCGTCGCGTTCGCGCAAAATCCGTAGAATTTCTTCGTCTGAGAAAGGATGCGCCTTGTCCTCGGCCGCAACGATGTCTTCAATGCGTTGCTGGATTGAAGATCTAGTACGGGTGGTGCCCTTAGATGTCTTTTGACCACCAGAAAACATCGACTTC
>JAQWRF010000107.1 GCA_029243845.1 Planctomycetota bacterium
GGATGTTTGCCATGCTCCCATTCTGCACTTGCCGCGGCACCACTTCAATATCGGCAGCCCTCTAAAAATAAAAAACCGGCCCTTTACCGAAGTAAAGAGTCGGGTTGTGTGCAGCAATCAGAGAGATGAGGACGCTAAGTCCCGAATTTCAAGTGGAACGCAGCCTTGCTAGGTTTACCCTAGCCAGAGCGATGCTTCCTATTAAGAGGTATCGAACCGGCGGCCTATGCCTCTGAACAATGCCGTTGACACATAATTAATGTATCACCTCAACTAGCTGTTGTAACGTCAATCTTGCCAATAATCACTTCAATCGACAAATCATCTGGCAAATCCCACTTTCGGTAGGCATTATCCGCGATATCAAGTGAGTCTGCGCTAAAGAAAATGCCACTCGGAGCCAAAACCTCTTCAGCAATTGCCGCGGCATGCACATCAAGCACACTCTGGACGGCTGCGCATCCCGTCAAGCGCACCTCGATGCGGTCGCTCATCTCTAAGCCCACTTCTTTGCGTTGCGTCTGCAAACGGTTGGTGATTTCACGCGCGATACCTTCGGCGCGCAGTTCGCCGCTGATTTCGGTGTTCAAGCCGATCGTCACATAACCATCGGTAGCCGCTTCGAGGCCTTCGGCGCTTTCGGTTTGTAAGATGATATCTTCATTGACTAAGGTGTAGCTTTCGCCGCCCGCCTCAACGGTTAATTCCTCACCGCCTTGCAATGCAAAAATCTGCTCGCGTGGCATATCACCGATCAATGTCGCTAAAGCCTTCATGTTTTTACCGGCCTTACGCCCTAGTGTTTTAAAGTTGGCCTTGGCGCTTACCTTTAAGAAGTCGGGAGTACCGTCGATCCAGGTGACCTCTTTTACATTCAACTCTTGACGTAAAGCGTCGCTGTATTCACGCGGTGACATTGCCAATTCGCTTTCTTTAGCAATGTGCACTACCATCGAAGACAAAGGTTGACGCACACGGATTTGCACACGCTCGCGAACCGAGCGTCCTAAACTTGAAGCGCGCATAATCGGATTCATCGCTGCGGACAAATCAGCGTCGTAGGCAGAGGCAATGGCCACATCAGTGTCGTTATTACTATCGGGGTACATTTGCAAATGCACTGAGCCACCACCGACAAGTTCGCCCCAAATCGCATCCGCAAAGAATGGGGTAACAGGTGCAATCATGCGTAACACCGCATGCAAAGCTTGATACAAAGTAGCGAAGGCCGCGCGTTGCGATGCTTCACCTTCATCACCCCAAAAACGGCGGCGCGAACGGCGAATGTACCAGTTAGATAAATCGTCAACAATGAAGTCTTCGATGGCGCGTAATGCATTAGATGGTTGCATCTCGCTGAACGCTTCACTGGCCTTGGCGGCAGCTGCTGAAACTTGCGATAACACCCAACGATCAATAGCTGGACGGCTCGCTAATTCTGGGAATGCGGCGCTGGTATCGAAGCCTTCTGATTTGGCGTAAAGTGCGAAGAAATCATAACTTGCGCCGAGTGTACCGAGTACTCTGCGTCGCACATCTGACACCGCCTGGTTGTCGTAACGGCGCGACAAATGCGCAGCTCCGCCGGACAATAAAGACCAACGAATCGCGTCGGCACCATGCTCGGCAATGGCATCTCCTGGCACCACAATGTTACCCTTACTCTTAGACATTTTCTGTCCAGATTTATCAAGCATCAAGCCGTTTACTAAACACGACTTAAAAGCCGAACCCCTTTCGAGACGCGGTAATTCTGCGCCCCACAACTCACCCGACTGCCACAACTTTTCATCGTGCTGAGTCAAGAAAGTAGATATCGAATGCAGGGAGTAAAACCAGCCACGCGTTTGGTCGAGACCTTCGCAGATAAAGTCGGCTGGAAATTGTTCCGCGACTAACTCGCGGTTTTCAAAAGGCCAATGATGTTGCGCGAGTGGCATTGCACCACTATCAAACCAACAATCAATCACTTGCGTTACGCGACGCATGGTACCCGACTTACCAGCAGTCGGGGTTTCGAAAGTGATGTCATCGACCATCGGACGATGGGGATCAAAGTTGTCGGGTAAGCCACCACACAACTCGCCGAGTTGCGCAAAAGATTCGACGCAAATCCAATCATCTTCGTCGTCTTCGTTAATCCAAACCGGCAACGGTGTGCCCCAGAATCGATCGCGCGACAACGCCCAATCGATATTGTTTTCCAGCCATTCGCCAAAACGTCCTTCACCAATCTCGGGCGGCGCCCACTTGGTCTGCTTGTTTTGCTCGATCATTTTGTCTTTATAGGCAGTAGTGCGTAAGAACCATGCCGGCGCCGGAAAGTAAATCAGCGGTGTCGCACAACGCCAACAATGCGGGTAACTATGGTTACATTGACTGACCTTCAACATGCGCCCGCGCTCTTTCAAGTCGCGCGACAACTCTTTGTTGGCGTCTCTAAATAACGTGCCGGCGCTGACCGTGGACACATCACTGACAAAGCGCGCATCTTCACCGACCGCCAACATCGCGAGGATGTCATTCGACTGCGCGATTCTAAAGTCGTCGGCACCGTACGGCGCCATGTGCACCATGCCGGTGCCGTCATCGTCTGAGACGAAGCTGTCGGCCACTACAATGTGACGATTCGAGCCTTCATGGATGACAATACCGCCATCGTAAGAGAACAGTGGAGTGTAACTGAGGCCCTTCAGCGCCTCACCCTGCACACTACCCACCACTGTGTAATTATCTTCACCAAATACCGCTGCTGCCTTCGACTCGAGCATCACAAAGCGACGCGCGTCAGATTCGATAATGGCATACTCAAAATCAGGATGTACACAGACGGCCATGTTTGACGGTAGTGTCCAAGGGGTGGTGGTCCATGCTACTAATTCAGCGTTTTGTAAGTCGCCGGAAGCATCGATAAGCGGGAAAGTGATGTAGACCGATGGGTCGTCGATGTCTCTATAACCTTGACTGACTTCGTGCGATGATAGGCCGGTGCCACAGCGTCCACACCAAGGTAAAACTTTTGAGCCCTGGTACAGTAGATCGTTGGCGGCGTAACGCGATAGCAAAAACCAAACCGACTCGACGTAATCGTTATCAAAGGTCACGTAAGGATTTTCGTAGTCGAGT
>JAQWRF010000123.1 GCA_029243845.1 Planctomycetota bacterium
ACGTGTCGGCGATTACCACCGCTGACTTTTTGGAAGATGGGCGTGCAGTAGCCAAGTCCGACTGGAACAACGATGGCGCTGTTGATTTAATCTTGCGCAATCGCAATGCCCCGCGCTTGCGCGTCTTGCAAAATAATTTATTGCATAACAATTGGCTGCAAGTTCGACTCGTTGGCAATGGCATCACTG
The DNA here is from genome assembly GCA_029243845.1 of Planctomycetota bacterium. Lineage (GTDB taxonomy): Bacteria > Planctomycetota > UBA1135 > UBA1135 > UBA1135 > JAPKEZ01. Next base: position 190 of record JAQWRF010000123.1, read on the forward strand.
TTAACCGCGATGGTATTGGCACTAAAGTTGTTGCGACAATAGGCGACTCACAGCACATGGAAGTTTTGACCGCAGGCGATGGATACCTTAGCCAATCTTCAAAAATGCTTTACTTCGGAATGGCTGACGCAAAATCGGTCGATAAGCTCGAAGTCACTTGGCCAGATGGCAGCAAAATGTCCTACAGCGATGTCGCCTGCAACCAGCAGCTAACATTCACTCACGGCGTCGGCATGAATACCATTGATGCGACAGGCAGCAAATTACCGAGTGACGATTGGAGCGCAGCCAGCGACAACGACGTGTGGAGAATCCCACTAGTCAGCCGCCTGCCGGTAGCCGAGGTCCCAATTCCATCCGCAGCTGATCCTGGACGCAAGCTCGGTGACTTAGCTGGACGCCCCGCTCTGCTGAACTTCTGGTCTACAACCTGTGCGGTCTGTTTAGCAGAGTTAGATGAGTTGGCGCAGGCCAAGAAGAAGCTAAATCGCTTCAATCTACAAGTGGTAACCATGTGCACCGACGGTTCCGAAATGGACCCCTTAGCGGCCAAGCTGATGCAATCTTTCGGATTTGACAAATTAGCCGGAGCTGCGAATGCTGAGGTAGTCCAAATAATGCAAGTGCTTGTTAATGAAGCACTTGGGCCGGACACCACCACTCCGCTACCGTTCAGCCTGTTGATTGATAGCCGCGGTGATTTAGTCGAGATTTACTTCGGGAAACTGCAGGTACAGGGCCTTTTACGCGATTTGCGGCTACAGAAGACCCTCAGCACTCAAACGCCCGACCTTGGCCCACTTTCATTCGGATCGAGGCTCGCTTTTCGTGATCGCTCGTTCCTGTCTCTCGCGGCGGAATTCCGCCAATTGGGCCTAGATTCACTGGCAAATTACTACCAACAGTTCGATGGGCGCTTCGGCCCATCACGAAAATGATTTTATCCTTGACGATTTTGTCAGTTTTCCCTACTATATTCGACCGTTTCGCCCTATCTCCGTATCAATTCAGGGCGTACATAAAATCAATTCATGGCTACATACACAGGCCCTAAAGTTCGCTTGTCCCGTCAACTCGGCGTGGCAATTTCCGACAACCCTAAGCACCTTAACTCGCGTCGCCTAGACACGCCTCCGGGTGGTTCTGCTAAGCGTATGCGTCGTCTTTCCGACTACGGTGTGCGTTTGCGTGAAAAGCAAAAGTTGCGTTACTACTACAACGTGCAAGAGAAGCAATTTCGCAAATACATGAAGGAAGCTACACGCCGCAAGGGTAACACCGGTGACAACCTCATCGAAATACTCGAGCGCCGCCTAGACAACGTTTGCCGCCGTATCAACTTTGGCCGCAGTATTTGGCAAGCACGTCAAGGAGTTAACCACGGTCACGTAAAAGTGAACGGCCGTCGCGTTGACATCCCTTCGTACCAAGTTCGCCCAGGTGACGTTATTACTGTTGCTGACAAGTCAAAAGAATTTATCGGTCGTTCGGTTGAGCTCGCAGAAAATGCTCCTACTTTCGAGTGGATGACATTTGACGGTGCTAACTTAACTTGTACTATTACCGACATGCCAAAAGGTGCTCAACATCCATTCGATGTTCACCTCGGTATGATTGTAGAATTCTACTCATCGTAGAACTCAAATAACGATGGTCATAGTTGGCCTCTAACGCCAACACCCCTAACGAACCTACCCTTGCCGGTAGGTTTGTTTTTTATTAGGTCCACTTATCGTTGTTAAGGTCGTCCGGCCTATCTGGCTTTTCTTCTGCCTTCTTGGCTGCCTGCGTAAATAGGTCATCAAGCTCGTTTTTGCGGTTATTCTCCGCCGCCAACGCCTGGCCGAAATCTATGCCAGAAGGCTGATCTTTCTTACCATGGCTGATGATTTCGCCACTATCGCGGTCGATGCGCATCTCTACATCGCAGTCAGGGCACTTAATATATAGGTCTTTTTTCATTTCTTTATGTTTTTTAAATTAATTGGGAACCTTTTGCTGTTTGCGCCCTCTAAATAGTGAAGCAAGTAAGTTTTATTATCGCATTTAATCCAGGGGGCTGATGATGAGACCCTTGCTTCATTCAACTCAAGCCGCAACTTCATCCCCTCATAGATAAAGTTTAGGAGCACGCGCAAGGCACCGCACTACAGTACGGACATCCTTGTGCGTATTTTTTTTGCGCTACTGTTTCTAGATCGATACCTTTCATAGAAGCCAAGGTGACCAACCAAGCCAGTACATCGGCGAACTCTTCTTCAAGGTTCTCGCGGTCATCATCGCGCCGGATGGCACGCGTTAACTCGCCAACCTCTTCGGCGAACCACATAAAAGTGCCTTCGATACCGCGCGCACTGTCTTTGTTGAAGTATATTGCTTCAATGTGTTTCTGGAATTCACTTATCTTCATTAGCTTTAGTGTTTCTAATTAGCACAAACCCAAGATCAGGATGCGCATTGTCGCCGAGGTACTTCAGCAACTTTTCTTGCATGATTTCTAAGCCACTCTCGACTGCAATCTTAGCCAAGGCATAAACTCCTTTTTCGCCAAGCTCTTTGCCAGCTGCGTTTTCACAAGTAGTAGCGCGCGGGCTATACATGAACATGGCATCGCCATCTTTAAGCTGTAGCTGCAGAGTTTCAACAGAGTTTCTAAAAATGGGGCCGCCGTCAAAGCCGAGGGCGATACCGTTGGGCTGCAAGGTACGCATTTCACCGGACTCGGCATCGAAGCGCACGGCTGGAGACTGATGGCCTGCGGATACTATTTCTCCTTCGCCAGTTTGCGGATTAAAGCGCGCTGCCATAACTGTGCAATACATGCCTTTCGCCAAGTCACGGTGCAAAGCAAAGTTAGCGGCGTCTATGGATTCGGCGAGCGCTAATCCGGAAAGCGAGCGCACCCGCAAATAGGAACGCGTCATGGTCATGATTAAGGCGCCGGCAAGCCCACTTATCGACGGTGCGCCGACCCATGCGGTAACGAAGCCATCTTCATCGTCGCGCATAGCATCTACGAAGTCACCAGTACCAGGGCCTTCTGCCTCAAGCACGCAAGTCGAGACTTCCCAGTTGTTGACCACTGGGATATCCATAGGTCGCAGGCGGCGTTGCACGTCGCGCAAATTTGCCGTCTCGGAAAGAGAATCAACAAGCGCTTGTGCTTGCTCTTGGCTTTCAACCAAATCATCTACCATCCGCTCTACAGCGATAGCAAGATGCGCTACTTCGCCAACAGCGTTTTCAGCGCTGATACTGGTGTCTACGTGGCCACGTGAAATTTTCAACACGTCATCGACCATTTCGTTGAGCGGTCGGGTGATGCGCTTGGCAGTGATTAACGCCATAACGACCACGATTAAAACGAAAGCGGCAAAGACCAACACCACCAACGAGATTATTTTAGTCGAAGCAGATGCCATGCTATCTAGCGGGGCATAAAAGCCCTCGGAAATAGAATTTTGACCGCCTTGATTTGCTGGCGATGCCAAAAAAACAATTTTATCGACAGTCTCGCCGTCAACGTCGAGTTTACCTTTGCCAACCTGAACTACTAAACCGGATTGCGAGGTATGGCGTGTTAAATACATGTCGCCCGACCTCTCGGCATTCAAAGCATTCAACCGCGCCGTCTCGGATGCCAGCTCCACCTGCGCAGCAGTCGTTATCGTGCCACCAATTTCGTCGATGCCATTCAGTAACAAGAACGAGGCTGCAACCGCGACTACGCTGGCGACCAATCCCAACCCGAGCGTAAAACGACTGGCAATACCCATTCCGGGTTTACGGCGTACGTATTCTTCAGACATTAAGCGATGTAGTTAGTGTAAATGCACAAGGCGATAGCAGCATAAATACCCGCGACGACATCGTCGAGGATAATTCCCCATCCGCCTGAAACTTTTTCTAGTTGGCGGGCAGGTGGTGGCTTGAAGATGTCAAAAAATCTAAACAGCAAGAAGCCGACAGCTAAATGAATAGTCAAGTTATGTTCAGGGTCAATAAAGGCAACCGTGACCAAAAAACCGATCACTTCATCGAGCACATATTGGCCCGGATCTTTGCGCTGCCATTTCTCTTCGGCCCACTTGCCGAGAGGCGCGCCAATTAAAGTCAGCACCACTGCAGTGACCAAACATGCGAGCATATAATGCGCCGGCAAGTACAACGCGAAAACTATAGCAAGCGCAACTCCACCGAGAGTACCGAACGTACCCGAAGCAATGGGCGCATAGCCTAAACCGAAACAAGTTAGGTATGCTTCAATGAGGCGGTCTTTAGCAGATGACATACCCTAGCTTAGCTTCTCGAGCATCGAATAAGCCATAAGCAATGTGCGCTGTTCTGCAGTTTCGTTAAATTCAACGACAATGCGCGCGTTGGCGCCAGTGCCTTGAATGCGCTCAACGAAGCCATCGCCAAACACGGGGTGGCGCACTTCGTCACCAACGACGATTTCCGAAGAAGTACCGTCATCGCTATTGGTCAAACTGGTGCTGCTACGCGTCGGGAAACTGTCAACTTCTTTTAGCTGAGAAGCGAATGCCGTTTCGGGCAGCACTTCTTGCGGAATTTCTTGCAGAAATCGTGACGGTGAGGTTGGCCCAGGAGAACCGGTTCGATAACGCACTTTTGCATGCGTTAGCATGATCTCTTTACGCGCACGCGTTAGCGCCACATAAAACAACCGGCGCTCTTCTTCGAGTCCGTCAGGGTCTTCGAAAGAACGCGCATGGGGGAACAAACCCTCTTCGTTACCCACCACCGCAACGCAATCAAATTCTAAACCTTTGGCCGCGTGGATCGTCATCAATGAAATTTTCTCGGCAGTGACATCCCATCGTTTGGTGTCGGTAAGCAACGAAATCTCTTGCAGGAAGCCGTGGACTCCGCCTTCTTCACGCGCATCATACTCAGCGGCGAATGCTAATAATTCATCAATGTTCGCTAGGCGATCGACATCTTCAGTCGCTTCTAACTTATCTGCATAGCGGCGATAACCCGTGCGCTCGACGATGTTGCGCAAAGTTATTTCTGCGGAAGTCGTCTGCTGGCAAATGTTGTCGTAAATCGACAAGAACTTCAGGATACCTCTTTTGGCTGTACCACGAATGGACGCGCGCACGTCGTCGCGTTTAATACTCGTTAACATCGATTCGCGATTAGCATTGGCTTGCTCATGTAAACGCACTATCGATGTTGCGCCAATTCCACGTGGTGGGACATTAACAATTCTGTCAAAGGCCACGTCGTCGCGAGGATTGACGACTAAACGCGCAAACGAAATGAGGTCTTTAATTTCTTTGCGTTCAAAGAAGCTAAGGCCGCCAATCATTTGATAAGGGATTTGCAAGCGAGTTAATGCCTGCTCTAAAGATCGCGAGCAGGAGTTGGTGCGGTAGAACACCGCAATTTCTTTGGCGGATGTACCTGCGTCAACCCAGCGCGCGATTTGCATCGCTACAGTGTCGGCCTCGCGCTCTTCGTCGTAAGCATCGGTCAATAAAATAGGTGCGCCATCTTCTTGCTCGGTCATCAAACCTTTTTCATAACGCTCTTCGTTTTGCTCGATAACATTTTGAGCAGCTTTAAGGATATTACCAACCGAACGGTAATTCTGCTCGAGGCGCACAATCTTAGCATTCGGGAAGTCGCGCTCGAAGTTAAGGATATTCGAAATGTCAGCGCCACGCCAGCTGTAGATGGATTGGTCAGGGTCGCCACAAACAGCCAAATTGGTTGTTGCCTTCGACAGCAGACTTACCATTTCAAACTGCACTTGGTTTGTATCTTGGTATTCATCTACCAAAACATGGTCGAAACGGTTTACCCAACGCGGGGCAGGCTGTTCTGCGTCATATTTCAGTAACATCAAGCCTTTCCAGAGCAGATCGTCGAAGTCTAGAGAGTCTTGCTGCGCTAAAGCATGTTCGTACTTGCCATAAATTTGCGCACAAATTTCAGCCTCGCGCCCGTAAACAGGCTCGTCGTTTAAATCAGCTGGTGACATACGATTTTGCTTCCAGGTCGAGATGATATTCTCAAATTTGCGTGGACGATAAATCTGCGGGTCGAAACCGGCCTCTTTAATCAACCTGCGCAGTAATTTTCGCCGATCGTCGACATCGATAATCGAAAAATTAGAGGTACGCCCAACCGGCTCGGGCTGCATTTTTAACATACGCGCACAAATACCATGAAAAGTTCCGGCCCAAATACCAGTGTGCGGCACGAAAGCAGCAATCCGACTTTTCATTTCTTGCGCAGCCTTATTGGTGAAGGTAATCGCCAAGATGCGTGACGGCAGTACGCGGCGCTCGGTCACCAAATGCGCAACACGACGGGTAATGGTACGCGTCTTACCTGTGCCCGCACCCGCTAATATCAGCAATGGACCATCACCGTGCTCAACAGCTTGCTGCTGCGCTGGATTTAGCTTCGAGAGGAGGTCACTGTCTTGCATGATGCTATATGATGACGTCGAGCAAGCCCATGAGCGACCCCCTTCCTTCAATCTTCGGAATTGGCCTCGACTTAGTCGATATTCAGCGCCTAGCAAAGTCCATCGAGCAAGGTGGGCAGAGTTTTCTCGACCGCATCTTCACCGTGGCCGAACAAGTCTACTGCAGTGGCGGTAGCCGTCCGCATGAGCATTTTGCCGCACGTTGGGCAGCTAAAGAAGCGGCGATGAAAGTACTAGGAACCGGATGGTCTGGCGGCGTTGCGTTTACAGATTTCGAAGTGAGTAACGACAGTAACGGTCGCCCTTCCTTAACGGTGGCCGGGGTAGCGGCAACAGTGGCGAGCGAGATGGGTATTGTCGAATGGCAACTATCGTTATCGCATACAGGTACTACGGCTGGCGCGGTGGTGCAGGCAATCAGCGCCCGCCCTGGCGCATAAGTTGGATAACTTGGGGCGCCTTTAATTTGGATAAGGCCTTAGCCACCGCCGCACCTTCTTCGCTTGGCGCCGACGCCTGCTTTTTCATTTTTTTATGTAGCGCAGCCAGCTCTTTTTCAGCAGAGGCCCACTCACGGCTTTCGGCAAGTGCGCATATAAAAACATCACTCGCGCGAATGTAATCGACACTCGACAGCACACGCTTGCGCCACAACTTAGCCGCGGCGATAGCGGCGTCGTATTCTTTAAGGCTCAAGTTCAACTTGGCTAGCCATGATTGCCCACGAACCTGATAACTCAGGCTTCCTTTATCGTGCGCCGCGGCCAAAGCGTAATAAGACAGACTGTCTACGTATTGCTTTGCACGTCGACATAAATGACCGAGCTCGAGCAAAGCCCGAATATAAAAGTCGCTGTCCTCAGGAGCCGCTTCTAGCACTTCTTCAAAGCAGCCGCGAGCGGCACCGATTTCTTCGAGCGATCGCAACAATTCGGCACGCCGATAACAAGACTCTTCGACAAAAGGATGCGCCTCAGGCCAGTAACGTTTAACATCGGCGTAAGCCGTAGCAGCCACTCGTTTTTGTGTGACTTTAGCGAGACCATTGAGGCCAACGCAAAGGCTCTTTTGCGCTTTGGCAATATCGAATTGAGCTTCGGCGCTAACCGCTTGCTGAAAGACACACAAACTAAATATCAGGGCAACAATCATTTTGCTGCCAATTCAATTTCGAGTTGTTCGCGCAAGCGATGACGCGCACGGTACATTCTTCCCTTTGACGCCGTCAAAGAAATACCCTCGTTGCACGAAAACTCTTTTAAAGTCTTACCATGCTTATAGTAACCATCGAGATAGCGACGGTCGAGGCTATTCAATTTAGCAACCGCACGTGGCATTAGGGTCATCAACTCAACTCGTGATACTTCAATGTCGCCCACCGCGCACATAGCGCCATCGTCTGCGTCTATGGAGTTAGGGTCGACCTCGTAATCACCCCACTCGTGCCCGACGTAATGCGGGCGCCGTGCGCGATACTCGTCGGTGATGAGATTACGCACCACCTGAAACAGCCAGGCACGTGGATTGTGGATGACCTTGCCTTTCTGAAGGTAATCGAAATATCGAGTCAAAGCCTCTTGTGCCATATCTTCGGCTAGATACTTGCTTTGCACTTTCTTTATGCAGTACCCAATCAGCTGCGAACGCAGGCTTACATAATTGGGGGGTGGCGATTCCATTTGGTGAGTTAAAGTCATCACAGCGATGACGTTTTCACCAACGAAAAGCACAGTTGTTGATATCTATAAAAAAAGCGCATCAAATGATGCGCTTTTCAACAGACGTTAACTTATCAACGTGGATTACTTTATGTTAAGTTCTTTGAACAATTTAGTTTTCCAGCTTGAGCCCGGAAAAAGTTTCTTCAAACGGCCTGCTACTTTTTTAGCCGAACTAGGGTCGCCGATGCGCTTTAGAGCATCGCCAGCAAAAAACATGGCGCGCGGCACGAATTCGACGTGCTCGCGGTAAACACTTGCAACAGTCAAAAAATCTAGAATAGCATTTTCGAGCAAAGGCCTTTGCCCATCGAGCGAATCTAAAGCCAAAGCTTGGCGGTAAGAGCAATCGCCCATACCTGAAATCGCAGATGCCAGCACAGCTTCGGTGCTAGTTTCGTCTTCGAGAATCGCGGTGAAGAAGTTATAAGCCTTTTCGTATTCTTCGCCATCGACCATCGCATGGCCCACCGCAACACGCGCACGCGCCGCTACTGACGGATAAGAATCTGCATTCTTTTCAGCAAGACCCTGCAGGCTACGCTGCTTTGATTGAGCATTAGACTTCGAGTCGATCAACACCAAGCCAAGTTCGGCTTCGTTTTCCCAGCGCCTAGAAAGCCCCATTGAAACGACCTTATCGTTCAACATCGAATATGCAGCCTCGGCACCAGACGTGTCGCCCATATTGCTAAGCGACTTCGCTTTCATGATGAGAGCTTGCGCGTAAAAGAAAGTATCTGGCACTGCTGCAATTAACGCATCAGCCTTTTGCGCCACCATTTCGAATTGCGCCAAAGCGTAAAGACAGCGCATCTCGCGAAAACGTGCGTGCTGGTTAGCCCAAGCATAAGTCGAACGTTCTAACAATTTGTCATCTGCCTGCACGTCGCGAAAACTGTAAACGGCGTCGTTGTAATTGCCCGCTTTCATCGAATCTACGCCGGCTGCGTAATCTGCGAGCTTACTGTTGCCCAACGCGTGTATGACCTCGGCGACATCAGCCGCATCTTTGCGGCCAGTTGAACTGCCATTCTTGTAACTCACCTCAGAGTAAGTCTCGGCGGTGATTTTATCGACCTCAAGCACAGAGCCATCGGTTAGAACAAGTTGGTCTGTGCTTTGCGCACAAACAGCGAGAATCGTAGTAGCAAGAATGTTAAGCATGTTCAGTGATTTTGGGTCTTACAGAATACCGTTGCGCCGTAATTTCACTAGTTGCGAAACGAGGCTAACTGCAATTTCTCCAGACGATTTCGCGCCGATATCGAGGCCGATTGGGGTTTGTATAGACGCAAGCCATTCATCAGATACACCACGATCGCGCAAAATATTATCCAGCTGCGCCTTTTTGGCCCTAGAGCCAATCATTCCTAGATACTTTGGACGGCATCCGCCCTCGTGTATCTGCCACAGCACCTCTTCGTCGTCCTTATGGCCCCTGGTGACTATTACAAGGTAATGGTGTTGTGCGAGCCCGACCTTTTTGACTATTTCACTCCATTCACCGGCTATTACCTCGTCAGCGGCCGGATGTTCTGCAGCGTTCGCATATTCTTCGCGGTTATCGCATACCCACACGCGTAAATCACATTCTTTGGCTACACGCGCGGCGGCGGCGGCGACGTGCCCTGCCCCGAGTAAAACCAGTAACGGCGGCACCACCGGTTCGGCGAGGATGGTGACTTGACCACCGCAAATGAGGCCTGATTCTGGAACGTCGACCTGGTTTAGTCTAAAGGACTTGGTCTCGGAGCGGTCATGTGCAATCACTTCAAGCGCCATCTGCCGCACATCTTCTTCAACGCAGCCGCCACCGACGCTGCCGACCGTAGAGCCATCACCGCGTACCAGCATTTTCATGGTCTCTTTGCCTGGAGTCGAGCCGCGCGACAACATTACGGTGCACAAAGCAGCCGGCTCACCCAATTTGCGTAGGCGTACTATTTCTTCGTAAATGTCGAAGTGGGCTTGCATTGCTATAATCTTAACACAATGACGAAAGACGACAAAGTATCTGTAGTGATAGCTCTGGGTGGCGGCGCAGCCCGCGGGATAGCACACATAGGGATATTAGAGGTATTAGAAAAGAATGGTATCGAAGTAAAAGGAATCGCCGGCACCAGTATTGGCGCTATCATCGGAGCTCTACGCGCCGCGAATACATTAGAAGACTTCGAGTCTTTCATTCGCCAACTAGATGCCAAAGGCATGCTTAAGCTTCTTGACCCAGTGGTGCCGCGATCTGGATTATTCGCCGGCAACCGCATTGCCAGAAAACTCGATGAGTTTATACCTGATATGGATATTGAAGATTTAGGCCTACCCTTCTGCGCAGTATCAACCAACATCACAAACGGAGAAGAGGTTTTGCATGCTTCAGGGCCGGTCAGGCTACCCATCCGTGCATCGATGGCTATCCCCGGAGTATTCGCGCCAGTACAAGTGAATAACCAATGGCTCGTTGACGGCGGAGTGTCCTCACCCGTGCCCATCTCAGCCGCACGCAAATTATGTCCAGGCTTACCGGTGATTGCTGTCAATTTATTTAACACTAACCTGCCGTTCGAAGGCGATCTCGACCCTATCGATCAAACTTCAAAGGCAGAATTGAACCGCCTAGAGCGATTGCTGCTAAAAATGCGTCAATCAAACAAAGAAGGGCGCCCTGGCTTATTCGCCTCACTTAGTGACACCATTACGCATATGGAACAACGTATTTGCCGCTTCCAGATTGCCGCAGAAGAACCTGAGTTGGTTTTAGAGCCTGCGGTATTTGGCATTGGTTTGTTTGACTTCCATCAAGGCGATCAGGTGATTGCCGCAGGTACGCGTTGTGCGCAGGCGATGGTGGATTCGGGTGAGCTTGACGTATTTAAACGTCGCTACGCCACAAAACGTCCGTAGTATCGTCTAACTTATTCGCATAACGCGCTAAAGCGAACAACCAGTCGGACAAGCGGTTAAAGTACTTTATAAATTCGCCATCGATATTTTCATTAGCCGCGAGTTCGACTAAATCGCGCTCGATGCGACGGCACACGGTCCGCGCAATATGCAGTCGCGCTGACAGTTCGCATCCACCTGGTAAAATAAAGTTTTTCAGTGGTTCTAGCTGAGCATCGAATCCGTCAATTTCGTTTTCGAGGGTCGCTACGCAATCTGTTGGCAGATTGGGCAAGTTGTCGTTGGCTTTGTCAGCTGGCGTCGCCAAGTGTGATCCTACATTAAAAATATGATGCTGTTCGCGACTAAGCAATGCGCTTAAAGGTGATTCGATTACCGCGCACCACCCCAGCACCGAATTCAATTCGTCGCTGCCGCCATAACAAGAAACTCGCGGCGAAGACTTCGATACGCGCGACCCGCCATAAAGGCCAGTCTCGCCGTCGTCTCCGCCGCGAGTGTAAATTTTCACTTTATAGTGAAGATGCGTTATCAGCTAGGTATGAAGCTACGCCTTCGGCGGTAGGTTCCATGCCTGGCTTACCTGGTGCCCAGCCGGCTGGACAAACCATGCCGCTAGTTGCCAAGAACTCTAATGCATCCAACATGCGCAACACTTCGTCGATGTTACGACCTAGTGGCAAGTTGTTAACAGTTTGCGATTGCACCATACCTTCTTTATCGATTAAGAAAGTACCGCGCATAGCGAATGTAGTTTCTTCATGCAACACGTCGTAGGCCTTAGTCATGCTGCGATCTTCATCGCATAACAAAGGGTACTTAACCGGACCAATGCCACCTTCGTTGATAGCAGTATTGCGCCAGTTTGCGTGAGATTCTGCGTCGTCAATGGAGACACCCAAAACTTGGATGCCGCGCTTGTTGAACTCGTCCATACGATGATCAAAAGCGATTAATTCGGAAGGTCAGACAAAAGTGAAGTCTTTAGGGTAGAAGAACAGAGCCACATACTGACCTTTGTAATCTGACAAAGAAACAGTTTGGGTTGATCCGTCTTCCATGATTGCAGTTGCTGAGAAAGCAGGTGCAGATTGGTTTACTAGAACAGTCATGCCAATATTCTAAAAACGCTTTAATCCAATGCAAGCATTAAGGCTTATGATGTAAGATGAGGCATGGGAAACTCTTCTCTCAATCTCCCTAATTGGGCGAAGTACAGTACTTTGGTGGCTGTAATTACTTTTGCAGTAGCGGCTTACAGCGAATTTAAGCCAGCGCCAACCGGCCTTGATGCCGACTTTAAGAACTGCCTAATCGTTACTTTCGACACTACGCGCGCTGATGCGATTGGTCGCTATGGCAACATGAACGCCTACACCCCAAACCTCGATCGCATGGCTGACAACGGGGTATTGTTCAAGCGCTGCATGACTGTGGCGCCGATTACCCTGCCCTCGCACGCCAGTATTTTATCCGGCCAATACCCTATCACTCATGGGGCACGGAATAACGGCACCCACCATGTGCCGGAAGATGTCATTACCATCGCCGAACAACTTAACGATAGCGGGTTCTCTACCGGAGCGGTGGTCAGCGCATTGGTACTTGATTCACGCTATGGCCTCGACCAAGGTTTTGACTTTTACGATGACAACTTGGCGCACGCTGAAAAGGCTCCGATGTTTATGTTTCGCGAAACCAAAGCGAGCGACACCTCCCAGCGCGCCATTAAATTTCTCAAAGAGCGTAATGGCGAACGTTGGTTTTTATGGGTGCACTTTTTTGATCCACACGCTAATTACAGCCCGCCACAGTTTTACTTAGACAAAGCGAATGGCGATAGCTATGACGGAGAAATAGCCTATGCCGATTCAGGCTTGGGTGAAATCATGCAGTTTCTGCAAAAGACGCGGCAACTTGACGAAACGCTAGTCGTGATGACCGCCGACCACGGCGACTCAATGGGAGAGCATGGCGAAAGCACGCACGGCATGTTTGTATATGATGCAACCACGCACGTGCCATTGCTAATGATGCATCCGCAATTAGCGCAGGGCATGCAAGTGAATGGCACCGTGTCATCGGTTGACATTACTCCTACCGTTTTAGACTTGCTTGATGTGAAGGCACAAACAAAATTCGATGGCATTAGTTTTGCCAGCGACATCCGACCAGGCGCCAAAGGAATCGTAAAGCGTCCACCGGTGTATCAAGAAGCGATGACCCCTTACTACAACCACGGCTGGTCTTCGGTTCGAGCAGTGCGTGATGACCAGGCGCGTTATCTCATGGCGCCGACTGCTGAGTTTTATGATATGTTCCGCGACCCTAACGAGTTGAATAATTTGTTGCCTGGCGCAGAATCTCAATCGAAGGCTTATATCGACACGCTAGATAGTTATCTTGCCGATGGCGAGGCAGACAGCAAAGGTGACGATATTAAATCGATGGATCCTGAGATGCGTTCTGCTCTTGCAGAATTGGGCTACGTTTGGTCAGATGACGAAGAGCCTCTTGCGGAAGATGACGGCGCATTAGATGACCCGAAAGACAAAGTAGAGATGTGGGAGAAATCGCAGCGTGCGAATAACTTGGTACGCAGTGAGCGAACGGAGGAGGCAGAAGCTTTGTTAGTGGAAATCTTAACCGAAGACCCTGGGGCTATGTTGTCACGCTCTGCACTCGCCGGGATTTACATCAAAGACGAACGCTATACCGAGGCTTTTGAGCTGCTGGAAGAAACGTCAACCATGAAGGGCGCACGAAATTCGGTGTTCTTGCGTTTATGTGCGCTCGATCGCAAAATGGGAAACGGTCTATGGCAGGAACACATGATGGCCGCTAAACAAATGGACCCGCGTGATCCGCTGCCATGGGTGCGCGAAGGTGATTGGATGCAAGAAGATGGTCACACCGAAGCTGCTTTGATGGCCTACAAGAAAGCCCTTGCGTTAGACGAACGTTCTGCCAAAGCGCTGGTCGGCATTGGTAATATTGAACATCGTCGCGGTAACGAAAAACTTGCATGGGAAGCGTTCGAAAAATCTATCGAGTATGATCCCATTGCATTTGAAGCGTGGTACAACCTTGGCGTGGTTGCCGAAACACTCGAGTCTTCTCAAAAATCTATTGGGTACTACCAAAAAGCTCTCGAGCTACAAGATGATCACGTACTGACTCTTGTTAACCTCGGAAATCTAATGATGCGCGCTAAGGATTACTCTGAGGCTAAGCCTTACTACGACAGGGCCTTGGCGACAGCCCCCGATGATTTCAAAGCAAACTACAACTATGGTTTATTACTCCTTGAGACCCAAAACATTAAGGGGGCACAGCAAAAATTTGAGGCTGCCTGCCGCACCGAGCCTTCTGAGATGCTGGCGTGGAATCAGTACATTCGCGCTTCACTCCTACTGCAAGATTATGAAAATGCGCTGCAAGGCGCGGAGGTAGTCCTCAGTGTGACGCCAAACTCGCCATCCGTGCTAGGCGCTGCGGCTATCGCATCCGCCGAGAGCGACCGTCGTGAAGAAGCAAAAGGGTTCATGAATCGCCTTAAAGAAGTTAATGCGGAGCGTTGGCAAAAAATGATTGACAACAATGAGACGCTAAGAGATCTCGTCGAATGAAAAAAATACTCGTCTTGCTAGGTTGCTTTAGTGCATTACTTTTCGTTGTGATGGGCGATAGTGCGCCCATTGCCGAGATTGTTAAAGAAGAGATTGCTTCTGTCGAAACAATAACCGCCGAGCCGGCGCCCAGAATCGAGCGCTCTAACCCACTCAACTTGGTAGAAGTAACGGTGAATATTATTGGAGACAAAGCTCAAGGGCTTGAAAAATTGCGGGTCATTTTGGTTAACAAAAATGACATTGCCAAGCAATTCGATTTTCACGACAAACCGCACCACAGCTATTTGTTGCAAATGGGTGAATGGCAGCTTGATGTTACCTCAAAAGATTACATGACACACACGCAACAGTTTGTCGTTACGGCCAACACTACCGAAGTCAACGTCCAGTTGTTTGGCGCGGCAAGAATTGTGGGTAAAGTGAGCGATTCTTTTGGGAATCCTGTCGCGCGCGAGCACCTCTTCTTTTTAACGAATGAGCAACAGCACCCGCAATTGCATGATGATTACCGCAAGGATATGTTTTATGCGCTCGCGAATGAGGAAGGACGATTCACCTCTCCACCACTACCCGCTGGTGAATATTACCTCTCGGTAGGACGTCCGCGATCTCCTGGGCTTCGCAGTCTTACGGCAGCAACCTTGCTTGAATTTGAACGTAAATCAGCGACGGTTGTGGTGGCCGACAAAACTTTATTGCGCTTGATAGCCAATGGCGAAATGAGCAAAGAAATTAATCTTAGCTTGCAAGAGCTTGATGAGGGCCAAGTACAGCGCAACGCGTTTGCTCGGAATGATGAGCGGGAGGAAGAGAAAGACCCATGGGAGCGGGCGAAACGCATCAAAAAGGCTGACCTCTCTGAAGAGGGCGAGGTGTTGATGACTGATTTGCGTCCAGGCCGCTATCGCTTGGTGGTTGAGGCCGGCAAGCAAAAGTATTTATTCGAGACGCCCTTCGATTTACAAGCCGGAATGCCTGTAACTGTTCGGTATGACGTTCCTGAAGTTGTCCAAAGAGTTAAATTGACCCAAGAGGAGCGTGACGAAAAACGCCGGCTCCGCGACGAACAGCGTGAGCTAGGCATCAAACCTGACCGTGGCCCGAAATACCTGCCCCTCATCGCAACCATTACAGCCCCCGATTTCGCCTCTAATATTATGGTCCCTGTCGGTATTTCCTGGCAATAGCATTCGCATTTACTTGGCCATCAGGCTACTATAAAGCAAGTTGCATTTGTTGGAATGCGACTCCGTCCTACCCTGTCAAGTCAATCATGAACAAACTGCTTCGAGTCTTTTTTATAGCCGCTTTAATCGTCGGTTCACCCTCTAATCTGATTTTTGCTTTAGCGGGCACCGAATATTATGTGGATATCAGCGCTGCTGCCGGCGGCGATGGCTCTTCGGCCCTCCCCTGGGCAACTATTTCAGAGGCGGTTGATTCCGGGCAGTTAGCGGATGGCGATACCGTTCACATCGCAACCGGAATTTACGAC
>JAQWRF010000139.1 GCA_029243845.1 Planctomycetota bacterium
CATTCGTTGCATCATGCAATGATGCTGGTCAGATCACTTGGCGACAACGATGGCGCGCCCTTTATTTACTTTGCAGACAATGAGGGTAACTTCAACCTAGACGAGGTCCCAAACATCGATTTAGAATGTCGGGTCTACCCCTCTGCTTTACCGGCTGTGCCAAATACGCTGTTAACTGAATTTGTTATCCGGGCCGGTGTCCCGGAACTAGTGATCAATGATGTCGCGACGCAAATGGTGGTGCGCGAGGGCTTGGGCGCAGACACTCTTTATCAGCTTGTAGCAGGTGATTCCGTCACTTTGTTACGTAGTGATGCGCTAGGCAAGATCTTGGCTGGGCCATTGCCAGCAGGAGTGGATTACTCGATTAAACTTAGCGACTGAGTCGCTGGATCATAGTCATACAAGTTTCTCCCTTGCAGCCCTAAATCACGAACCAACTTTTCTGGTGGCAAGCGTTTTGAAGAGCGCAACACTACTACTGCGTCCGTCAACAAGTCGCCTGGCCGAGACGGAGTCCAGTGTTTAAATGCCTTATTAGGGTCGCCGTTTTTCTTCGATGGCACAAACACTACGGAGCGCGGCGGCATATCTTGTTTTAGGATTGCGATCTGTGGCTCTGCGCGTTGCACGGCCTCTAGCTGAATGAGGTCTAGGCGTGTAACAAACATGATGCCGGCAAAGCTGAGCATCGCTAACGGTAGCGCCCGTTTTACTTTTTCAGGAGCTGCTTGAAGTAAAAATACAAAACCGATTGTGAGTAATGGCAAAGTTTCAACGACATAAAGAGGTCCGAGGTATAAACGATGTCCGGCATACCAATGCAATGAATACACAACCGGTAAGACAATCGCAGCAGCGATAGCTACACCGCCATCTTTAATGCGCATACGCCATGCTCCCCAAAATGCCAGGGCTACGGCGCCAAGCATGCCACCAAAGGCAACCGACCAACGTCCGGCTTGGCGCAACAATCCATCGAACATGTCGCCATTGCCATAAACGTCAAAAGGTGTGTTTTTTGCAGCGTACAACTCGTAAGTCGCAGTCAGCATGTCGCCTGTTGTAATCGCATTGAAATACAAAATACCACACAAGAAGGGGAGCCCGCCAGCTATCGCTAGTAAGGTTTGCTTGAACATTCCATTGCGCAGCATTGTCAGGCCAAAAATGACTGCGAACACAAGACCTGTCAGTGGACGAATTGCGAATGCCATGCCACAACCCGCACCAACCAATGCACCCCACGCCACGGACTGCGCCCGCGAATGCAAGAATCCGTAATAGGCCGCCAAAATTGCAGTTAAACTAAATACTTCGGACTGCCATGATGTATTAAGTAACATGAAAAACGGTGACGCTGCAAACAAGATTAACACTAAACGCGAGTCGTTTTTGAAATTTAACATTTGCGCAATGCGCAACACTAGCCATAAATCGATTAACGCACACAGCAATGTAGACAACAACGGCCATCCAAACAATGCCGATGGGATCATGGCGATGGATGTGCCGGGAGAATATTTTGAGAAGCGAATGCCTCGCTCTTCATCCTCATAAACTTGGCGCCGATTGAATGCTCGGGACAGTTCCCCTTCAGCCAAGGGTTCACTCCATTGCCCAGCGGAAAAAAGTTCGGCCTGCATAAGGTAGGCGTGCTCGTCATTTGTGACAGGGCCCGGCGCAAAGCTACTGACTATAGTTGGCATC
>JAQWRF010000145.1 GCA_029243845.1 Planctomycetota bacterium
GCTAGCGTACATGCGCTTTAACGATTCTTCGGCAATCACGCTATCTAGTTCGCTACGCCATAAAATCCATTCGCGCCATTCCTCAACCGAGGACGGCGACGCGGCCAGCAATTCTTGCAGCACAACATTTATCTTTTCAAAGCTGTCCGCAACGAAATCTTCAGCCAAGAACTTCAATGCGGGTTGTGGATGTCTATCTAATACTTCTGTCATTATTCTGCCTCAGCTTTTGTAGGTCGGGCCATCAAGTTGCGTACTGCATCTTCAGGATTGATTTCGTCAAACAGAATCGCGTAGATTTGTTCAGTAATTGGCATCTCGACGCCAATCTTGTCAGCGGCTTGGTGAATCGCTTTGCAGGTCCACACGCCTTCGGCGACTTTTTCGTCACGCGCCAAAATGTCGTTTAGCTTCTCACCGCGGCCTATCGCTTCACCGAGTGAACGGTTACGCGAATGCTCTGAGTAACAAGTCACCATCAAATCGCCAGCGCCACTTAAACCAAAGAAAGTCTCGCGGCGAGCGCCAAAGTGCTGGCCTAATCGCGCCATCTCGACTAAACCGCGCGACACTAACGCTGCCTTAGCATTATCGCCCAGGCCGACGCCATCAGCGATACCTGCGCCGAGAGCGATGATGTTTTTCAGTGCGCCGCCTAGCTCCACTCCGATCAAATCGTCGGCAGTGTAAACACGCAACCCGTCAGACGACAAATGAGCTTGCGCCTGCTTTGCCATTGCTTCATTCGGCGCCGCCACCACTACCGAAGTCGCTAAGCCACGCGCTGTTTCTTCAGCATGCGACGGGCCACTCACGATTCCTATCAAGTCGGATCCTCCAAAAAACTCAGCCAAAATTTGTGTAGGACGTTTTAGCGTGCTTAACTCTAATCCCTTTGATGCCGAATAAACGGGCAAGCCACTTAGCTTGTTGCCGAATTTCTCAAGTGACGGACGAATAAATTGTGTTGGGATAACACTATAGACCTCATCGACATTTTCTAAAGCCGCGGCAATATCGGACGTCCATAAAATATCCTTGGGGATTTCAATCCCTGGCAAATAGCGTGAATTGTCACGCGACTTTGCGACTTCGGCTGTGTAATCAGCATCGAAGCCCCACACATGAACTTTACGCCCGGCGCGATGTAGGCAAAGAGCTAGGGCCATTCCCCATCCCCCGTCGCCAAGAACTAAACTTGCTTTTTGTGTCATTTTTTCTTTCTTAGTGAGGGTTCTTCGCCGCGCAGCAAACGCATGATGTTACTGCGATGAGTGATATATAAAAACAAACCTGCGAACAGTGAGAAGTATTTAACTGGGTCTTCGACGCCTGGGTAATTAAACATACTTAACGGCAGGGCTACGCCCAAGACTAAGGACCCCACGGACATCATGCCGCTGATGGATACTAGGCCGAAGAAGGCGACGCCGGCAATAAGGGTCGGCAGTGGTGCTAAGATCAATAATACCCCGGACAGTGTGGCAACGCCTTTCCCGCCACTAAACTTGAAATAGAGCGGTAAGATATGGCCAAGATAAGCACCTGCCCCTACCAGGACCGCTACGTTGATGTCATCCGCGAAAATAAGCTTGGCGGCCAATACAGGCATGGCACCTTTCAGCATGTCGAGCCAATAAACTACAACTCCGAGTTTTTTACCAAGAGCGCGACCCGCATTTGTAGCGCCAAGATTGCCACTACCGACCTCTCGCAGGTTAACCCCCTTTAGCTTCGCCAGCAGCAAAGCAAAAGAAATCGAACCTATTAGGTAGCCTGAAACGGCGCTTAAAATGTAGGTAGTATTCATTTATGCTGCTTACAGAATAGCGAATCTAATTATAGAATACTAAGCCTTGAAAGATATCCTTAATAGTGTATGCTAAGGCGCGGGGCTCTCCCCCTCCTAACTCAGAAATAGAATCATGACCTACGTCATCGCCGAACCTTGCGTAAACACCAAAGACAGTGCCTGTGTTGATGTTTGCCCTGTTGAATGCATTTATGAATCCGAGCCGCAGCCTGGCACGCTCGATCTACCTATGTTCATCCATCCAGATGAATGCATAGATTGCGGTGCCTGCGAGCCAGAATGCCCTGTTGAGGCCATTTATCCTGAAGAAGACCTTCCAGAAAACTGGGGGCCGTTCTTACAGGCTAACGCCGATTTGTCTGCTGAAGTGTAACTACCACAGCATGCCATGCTAATGTATGGCATGAAGACACTCGCCATTTGCTTATCGTTTATTTTTTTAGGGCTCAATTATGCAGCCTCAAGCTCTTCGCCGCCTGCTGAAGATGGGCAGCTGTTCGTTGATGTTGTCGAATTCAAGTTCGCCAAAAACTATTACGAGCTTATCTCCGCCGACGAAAACACCTTTGTCGTGATAGAGCGCATTGACACCATCCAAGATCGCTCAGCCGACTCTACCGGTAAATACTCTGCCAATAATAAGTCTGGGCTATTGAAATTGTTCATGAAAGCCAGCGACAGGCGGCGCTATGAAAATATATTGGCACCTTCTGATATCGTCGGCAATGGCTCGCAAGGACTGGCTGTTCCGGCTGGTTACACCCTCGAAGCGCTAAGTACAGAGGGCGTGAGCAAAGCCATTATTTCATACCGAGTGTATAGGCAATAAAAAAACCGCGACCTGAAAAATCAAGTCACGGTTTAGTGTTTTGGAGCGGCCGAACGGATTCGAACCGTCGACAACTACCTTGGCAAGGTAGAGCTCTACCACTGAGCTACGGCCGCGCTGTTAGGGGAAAAAAGATACCCTTTACAGTGCATCTTGTCAATTCTTTTTAACGAATATTAGCCGTTTGCGGCAAGACTCTGCACATCGCTGTCACTGAGCGACAGATATTCAAGAGCGCGTGATTTAATATGCATTTTAACTTCGTCGATAGACATTTCGCCGAGTTCAATTTGTCCACCAGCCATGCGCCCATGCCCGCCGCAAGCACCTTTTTCGCCAAGGATATGTCGTAGCGCCGGATAAGCATCGGCGCCCGGCATATCGCAACGTAGCGAAACTTGATAACGACCATCGCAAGCGCCACCAGCCAACGACCACTGCTGACCTTCGAGACGTAAAAACCAGTCAGCGATTTCGGCGACACTCTCGGGGCTAATAACTTCGTCCATAAGTGTGAGCAGCAGTGTGCCGTAATCTTGGCAAGCGTTGATGCCGCGGTGCATTTGCTTGAAGTATTCGCGGCTTAGTGGCGGCTGGTCAATGGCTCCGATTACTTGACGATCGGCATTGAGCTCAAGGATGCGAAAGGCTTCTTCATCGGCCGGGGTCGCACCTCGTAAAAGGTTGTTGGTGTCGTAACGTACTCCGCAAAAAAGTGCCGTTGCCGTCCGCCGGTCTGGTTGGGTGTCGTAATGTTTTAACAACTCATAAACCATGGTCGATGTCGCGCCGAATTCTGAATCTACCCATTCAAATGGGATGGGCTCGGCGCCTTCGTCAGTGATGCCATCGTGGTGGTCAAAGACTGCTAGCAGCGGGATTCCGTCCGGAAGAGGGGTGTGGCTGAAACACGGCTGTGAATCGACAACAATCATTCCGGCGTAATTTGCTGGATCCACCCCACCCTCTGGCAGAGCCTCAATGTTCAGCAAATCGCGCATAGTGATGTTCTCGGCGCGGCGAATACGGCCCTCAAGTACTAAATCAGTGTCTAGAGCAAACTTTTGCTTAAGCAAATGCCCAATACCTACAAGCGCACCAAGCCCGTCAGGGTCAGGATGACGGTGGGTGCACAGCAATATCTTCCCAGTTTTTGGTAGGATGCTAGAGAAAGTTTCGAGGTCGGGACGGCTCACAGGGGGTCAAAATAACATATCTTCGCCTAACGCGGGTGACTCTAATTCGAATGCTTTATAATTAGCTACGCAAACCTTTTACAAAATAATGATTTCAGCCTCAATCCTTGCCTTCTCAAGCCTGTTCGCTCAGGCCCAGCACCCAGAACCTCATACACAGAAAGTCATCGTGAAAAACGGTGAGATCATCACCGAACTAGGCTCTGAAGCAAATTCTGACACA
>JAQWRF010000151.1 GCA_029243845.1 Planctomycetota bacterium
AGAACGCAGCAAAAAATTCGTGGCTCCCGAGGCGAATTTGTTACTTAGCAAAAGCGCACGGGCCCTTGATCGACACTTCGCTTACCGTGCCGTCAAGAAGTATGCGGCTCAAGTGGATTTAACTCAGGACATCCATCCACATATTTTACGGCACTCCTGTGCAACGCATTTATTACTAGGAGGCGGTGACTTGCGTAGCGTGCAAGAATTTTTAGGACATGCCGATTTGCGTACTACCGAGCACTATACTCACGTCGAAGTAGGAGAGTTACAAAGCATTCACAAGATGCATCATCCGCGCGCTTAGCCACTGCCTAATTCGCGACGCAAATAGTTTTGGACATCGTGCGCCAATTCAGCATGAATGCCCTTCAGCGCTGTCAAGTCATCGATTTGTGCATTAGCTAGTATCGACAAGTCTCCGCCGCAGTAGTCCAGCAACACCTGACGACGACGCATTCCTATCTGTGGAATTTTTTCTAGGACCAAACGCAATGATTCGCGACGTCGGCGATGATGACTAATTGCAAAGCGGTGGGCCTCATCGCGAATGCGTTCGAAAAAGTGACGTATGTCGGTGCCACGTGGCAACACAACTGGCTGCTCGCGTCCAACCATGAAGACTCTTTCTTCGGCCTGAATTCCAATTTTTGAACTTCGAGCTTTTGCTAAAGACAACAGCGGCAAATCAACTTGATCTCGCTCTAAGATTTGCTGGCCACTAGTTAGTTGTTGCGCACCACCATCTAAAATTAATAAATCTGGCAAGCCCTCCGTTGCGCGACGTGCCAAGACTCGCGAAACCACTTCGCGCATTGCCGCGAAATCATCGTTACCCGTGCCACCGGCAATCAGGTAATGACGATAGGAGCTTTGCTCAGGTTGCCCATCCACGAAACGCACCTTTGATGCCACGCACTGATTACCTTGCAAATGCGAAACATCTATGCAATCGACTATATGCGGCGCAGGGACGTCAAATAGCGAACAGATGGTTCGTGCCACACTAGAGTAAGGCAACGCCCGTTGTTCTCCCTTTAAAGATTGTGCATTCCGCTGAGCCATCTTCACCAGCGCGCGCTTCTGCCCCCGCTGCGGTATGAGCAATTCGAACTTAGAGTTAGTCTTAGAGGCTATGGCATCTTGAATTTGATTAAGATCCTTCGGCTCGATATCGATTAAGACTTCAGGCGGGACATCGGCGCCATCCGCATACAAAGCAATTAATAACTTTGACATCGCGTTTTGCAAATCATCGAACAAGGGAACGAAGCCGGTAGTGGAATGCAACCAATCTCCATCGCGGTACTGCAAAACAGCATATGCACCACGCACATCTATAGCCACCACATCAAAATCTTTCCCAGAGACTAAGCGTACATTTTGTTTTTGTTGCAAAGATTCTAGGGCCTTAATATTGTCACGACAACGCAAGGCATTCTCATACGCCATTTCCTGTGAATATCGTGCCATTGCCTGCCGCTCACTCGCAAGTAGCGGCGCGACATTACCGTTTAAAATGTCACGCGTATTGCCCAACGCCTGCGAGTATTCTTCGGCATCACACTTTGCGACGCAAGGCGCAAGACACAACTTAATACCAAACTTCAAACATGGGCGGCTGCGGTTAGCCAAAGTGGAATCACTACAATCGCGCAGCTGGCACAGCTTTTGGACTAATCGCTTAGCGCGCCTCGCCGTTGAGGCGTTCGGATATGGCCCGAAGTGCTCTCCACGACCCTTTCGATTGCGAACCAAGCTAAGGCGCGGCCACTGGTGTGATGTGTCTAGGCGAATAAATAAGAATGTCTTGTCGTCTTTCAGCAACACATTCATCGGCGGATAATGCGTTTTGATGAGTTGCGATTCAAGGATGATCGCCTCAACCTCATTATCGGTAATTAAAAATTCAGCCGTCGCCACTATTTCGAGTAATTCCTCGAGACGCGAGCGGCCGTCTGCCCCATCTCGGGAATACACTTGCACGCGTTGCTTGATATTCTTGGCTTTCCCTACATACAGCACTTGTTCGCGCCTATCGCGAAACACATACACACCACTACTTGAAGGAGCGTCCTTCAGTTGCTCTACGAACTGCGAACGAAAGTCATTCATCGTGAGACAAGCGCTGTGTTTCTAAACGTTGTAACTTGTCACGCAACTCAATAGCTAATTCGAATTTCAAATCAGCAGCTGCGGATTGCATTTGTTCTCGTAATTCGTCACCTTGCTGTTGCCAATCAATAGCCTGGTAATCTACTTGATGTTCATCGCTTTCGCGCAACAAAATGCCTGACAGCGAATCAATGACCGGTTTCGATATGGTGCGCGGAGTAATGCCATTCGCCACATTGAACGCATGCTGAATGTCACGTCGGCGCTGCGATTCATTGATAGCTTCTTGCATCGATTCGGTCATCTTATCGCCAAACATAATCACCCGGCCATCGACATTACGCGCAGCACGTCCGCAGGTTTGGACCAGAGAAGTTGTTGAACGCAAAAAACCTTCGCGATCAGCATCAAGGATTAGCACCAGCGAGACTTCAGGAATGTCTAGGCCTTCGCGTAACAAGTTGATACCCACCAATACGTCAATGACGCCCAATCGCAAATCGCGCAATAATTCTGAGCGCTGCATGGTGTCGATATCTGCATGCATATAGCTGGCCTTGACTCTGTTCTCTTGTAAGAACTCAGTCAAGTCTTCGGACGAACGCTTGGTAAGTGTGGTCACCAGCACTCGCTGTTGGAGTTTGACACATTTCAGTACCTCCGCTAAACACTCTTCCACCTGATGCTTGGCACTCCTAACTTCAATGATCGGTTCAAGCAAACCGGTTGGCCGCACAATTTGCTCAACGTAATCGTCGCTAACCAACGCTCTTTCGCGGTGCGATGGAGTAGCCGAGACGTAAAGTACTCGCGACATCATGCCTTCGAATTCTGGCTCAGCAAGTGGTCGATTGTTTAATGCTGACGGCAAGCGAAAGCCATGCTCTATCAGAGATTCTTTACGTGCTGCATCGCCACGCACCATGCTATAGACTTGCGGCAACGTGACGTGCGATTCATCAATGATCGTTAAAAAATCAGATGGGAAGTAATTCAACAATGTGAACGGCGGCTGGCCATCGGCGCGCTGCTCAAACAAACTCGAATAGTTTTCTATACCAACGCAATAACCTAGTTCTTCAAGGTCTTCTATATCAGATAACACGCGGCGCTCGAGACGGCTGGCCTCGAGGTTCTTCCCCAATCTATTCAACTCGGCAACACGCGCGCTACATTCCGCGCGCATGGACACCAAAGCCTGCGGTATTTTCTCTTCTGGCTGAACGTAATGCCCCACCGGGTAAACGGCGACGTTGTGTGGCGTTTCTAGTATTTCTCCTGTCAGCGAATCGACATACATCAACTCGGATATTTTGCCGTCTTCAAGCTCAATACGTAGAAAGCGTGACTCTTCGTGAATGGGCCACACCTCGACAGCATTGCCGCGAACTCGAAAAGTGCCGGCGCCGAAGCCGACCTCGTTACGGCTGTGTTGCGTGCGCACTAATTCGCGCAAAAGTTGCTGGCGTAAGCAATCGCCACCAACCACTAAGCGCAACGCTAGGTTTTGGTAAGTCTCAGGATCGCCTAATCCGTAAATACATGACACCGACGCGACCACAATGACATCGCGGCGTGTGAGCAAGGAAGCCGTTGTTGAATTACGCAACCGTTCAATGCGCTCGTTAATGCGGGCATCCTTCTCTATATATGTATCAGAGCTTGGAATGTATGCCTCTGGCTGATAGTAATCGTAGTAGGAGACGAAATACTCGACAGCGTTATCGGGAAACAATTCACGCAGCTCTTGATATAGCTGCGAAGCTAAAGTTTTATTGTGAGCAAGCACCAATGTCGGCACTTGCAAGTTTTGAATAAGATTGGCGACGGTGAAAGTTTTTCCGGAACCGGTTACGCCAAGCAAAGTTTGGCGAGCATTTTTAGCAGCGAATCGTGAGACCAAAGTTTCAATCGCCGCTGGTTGATCACCAGCAGGTAAAAACGGACTAGCTAAATTGAAGTTATTGGCGACCACACCTTTTCTCTATAATACTTTATTGCACTTAAGTTGTTTAACAGCACTATTGTACTTTAGCCCGACGACAGCCTTTCGGGCGTAATGGCATAATGCGGGACACACACCTAGCGTAGTGGCGTGGAATGAAAAGCGGTCTTGCGGCCGTTCTTAGTCGTTATCTTCTAAGAATTCAATCAGCACGCCTTCTCCTAGAAGGTACTGCACTGCCTCTTCAACCTTATCGCTGTCTCCTTCTAGCTCAAGAGACAATATCGCGATAGTATCTGTCACGCTCGCGCCACGAATATTTGGCACTACTTGAAAGCGCTTAACAAGAGTAAATAACAACGGTTGTTTAATCAACCGTTCAGGGAAAGTACACATTAAGCGACGTTGCATTATTAGTTTTTGGTTTCTTCGACATGCGAAGTGGCTCTAATTATAGCCACTAGCCGGTCATAGGCGAACAACAAAATCGACACTACTGCGCATGCAGCCAACGGCTGCCAAAACGCGCTATCTGGCAAAGCCTGCTGAGAACCGAATTGCTCATACAGCTCTCCCTTGCGCGCTGGGTCCCATTGGGCATTTGACAGCAACTGCCCCGGCCAATACACCCAAGCGGATGACATCCATAGCGGAAGAGTGCAAAGGGCTGTGTAGCAGACAATAGCGCGGCAGCTGATGGAAGAGGACAAGGCAAATGCCTTCCGGTGATCAAGGCTGATGGCGGCGACAAACCCGGCGATACTATACGGTGCAAGCTCAACATTAATCAGTGTAATCAACGGAATCGCCGCTAATGCTAGCAGTCGTGCACTTTTATTCCCACTGAACCAAATTAAAGGGGCCATAAACAGGAAAAGCAGATGGAAAAACGTTGGATTCATGATGTATCTTTCACATAATACAATATAATTCGCCCCTGTGATGCCGGCATGGCCAAGTGGCTAAGGCATTGGATTGCAAATCCAACATCCCCAGTTCGAATCTGGGTGCCGGCTCCACCCAATTTTAGGTGCAGATATCGCATAATTAAGGGGAGGTAGCCCAATGGCAGAGGCAAAGGACTTAAAATCCTTCCAGTGTGGGTTCGAGTCCCATCCTCCCTACCACACCAGCGGAACAATAAAATGTCAGAAGACACCACAAACAATTCAGATGCCCTTAGCGCCATAGATAGTCGCACGGGCAAAGAATATACGCTACCGATCGAGCACGACACTATTCCCGCGACTAAATTACGTGAGATTAAGGTCAACGACGATGATTTCGGCATGCTGTCTTATGATCCGGCTCTCAAGAATACCGTCACTTGCAAAAGCTCTATTTGCTTTATCGATGGCGAAAAAGGAATTCTAGAATATCGCGGTTATCCCATACAAGAAACGGCATCTAAAGGCACTTACCTTGAAATTTGCTGGCTGCTATTAAATGGCGAACTTCCGACTGCCGCTGAACTTGATATGTTCCAGGCCGAGATTAGCGCTGCCACCTATGCTCCGCAAGACATCCAGAAACTTCATGATGTCTTCAACAAAAACTTACACCCTATGGCCATGCTCGAGTCAGCACTGGCTGCTTTGGGCGGAGAGTTTGATGACATTGATGACGTACTCAGCGCCGAATCGCGCCATCAGCAAATCATTCGATTGATTGCTCTTACTCCAGTACTTGCAGCGATGGGTTACCGTCACCGCAATGACTTGGGTCCGGTAGAAGTGAACACCGACTTGTCCTATAGCAGCAACTTCTTGCATATGATGCTAAGCCGCAAGGGGCGCGAACACGAAATCCATCCTGCTCTTGAAAAAGCAATGGACGCCCTACTTATCCTGCATGCTGATCACGAACAGAACTGTTCGGCAAATGCAGTACGCGCGGTTGGCTCATCACGCGTTAACCCTTACTCAGCTGTTTCAGCGGGTGCGTCTGCTCTGCACGGTCCACTTCACGGTGGAGCCAACCAAGCAGTCCTCGAGATGCTTAATCAAATTGATAGCGTCGAAGATGTTCCGGCTTTCCTAGAGTCATGTAAGAATGGCGAGCGGCGCTTAATGGGCTTCGGTCACCGCGTTTACAAAAACTATGACCCGCGCGCTAAAGTTATTGGCGAGTTAGCAGCGAATGTTTTTGACGTAGTTGGGCACAACCCAAAACTCGATATTGCCATCGCCCTAGAAAAAGCTGCCGTTGCAGACGAATACTTCTCTAGCCGCAAGTTGTTTCCGAATGTCGATTTCTACTCAGGGCTGATTTACTCAGCGATGGGCTTTGACGCGCGCATGTTCACCGTGTTCTTTGCCGTTGGCCGAATGGTTGGCTGGCTAGCTCACTGGAATGAAATGATGGCAGATAGCTCTACTAAAATCGTGCGTCCGCGCCAGATTTACACTGGCTACGAACGCAGAGATTGGGTCGAGGTTAGCGACCGCAAGTAACCGCATTAATTCCTTAATACGGCAAGCATGGTTCGCGCGATAATACCGCGCCCGCCCTTGCTCATGTAACTACGCGGTGGGCCTTCCCATGCAGTAGCAGCGATGTCAAGATGTACCCAAGGCACATCGTCAACGAAGAAGGACAAGAAACATGCGCCAGCTATAGTGCCGGCACCCTGTCCCGGAGCGTAAAGGTTTTGCAGGTCTGCATATGAGCCACGGGTTAAGTCGCGGTACGCTTCGTTGATTGGCAACTGCCAGCATGGCTCGCCTAGTTCAGCCGAAAGATCACGCACTTGATCGATGGCTTTTTGGTCGGTACCGATTACAGCTGAGTGCAAGTGACCCAATGCATGGATGGCCGCACCAGTAAGTGTCGCCATATCGTAAATGCGCATTGGCTTTACTTTACGCGCTGTGTACGTCAGACAATCGGCCAAGACCAGCCGCCCTTCGGCATCCGTGTTATGCACTTCAATAGTCATCTTGTTCATCGCAGTGACGATGTCGCCTGGACGTTGAGCGTTTGCGCCCGGCATGTTTTCAACACAACCGAGTATGCCGTGCACTTCGTATTGACACTCGGCGCCTTTCCCCAGCGCTACGAATGTACCGAGCACTGCTGCTGCGCCGGACATGTCAAACTTCATGTCTTGCATGTTGCCCGACGGCTTAATAGAAATACCGCCGGTGTCGAAAGTCAAACCTTTGCCGACTAATGCCAACTTGCCCTTTGACTTGCCCTTTGGCTTGTAGACCATGTGCACTAGCTGCGCTTCGTTAACTGAGCCTTGAGACACACCGAGCAATGAGCCCATGCCCATTTCAGCCATTTTCTTTTCGCCCAGAACTTTACAACTTAACTTTGGCGAAGAACTGCAAACCTTGCGTGCACGCTTAGCGAATTCTTTTGGTGTAAGGATGTTCGCTGGAGCGTTCTGCAAATCACGGGTAGCCAAGTTAGCAATCGCACCGTGCGTGCCATGCTTAAGAGCTTGACTGGCGGCCTTTGACGAACCAGCGCCGGCGACCTGAATGGACTTAACAAGATACTTCGGCTTGTCGGACCGCATCAAAGCCATATCGTGGCCAGCCATCATCGAGCCTTCAATTGCAGCTTGCACAAAAGCAGCGGCATTCTTGAAGCATGACAAGTCAATACTAAGCGTTGGCTTTCCGAGACCTTCGCAAACTTTACGCGCAACGCCAGCAGCACCGCGAACGTCTTCTGCGGTAACATCTTTGGCCTTAGGCAAACGCACCAACACCCAACGCTTGCCAGCGGCACCGCGCAATGTGATTGATGAGCCATTCTTGTCACTAAAGTCTGACTTCCAAGTATTTGCCTTAGGGGCATCACTTGGCAAATTGATTTTTGCTCCAACCGGAACAAGGATAGCATGCAATTCGCTACTGCGAGCTGCTGCTGAATTTACTAGTTTTGTACGCATGTTATGCTTAATTATTTATTACATTGAGGTGTAGACTGGGCCGCCTTCTGCAGGCACTACCCAATTAATGTTTTCGTAAGGATCTGCTATGTCGCAAGTCTTGCAATGCACGCAGTTCGAAGCGTTAACCATAAGGGCGCCCTCTTCGAATTCATAAACCGCCGCAGGGCAAAAATGCTGGCAGGGGTTTCCGTATTCTTCGGTGCACTTGTCGACACAAATACTCGTGTCGAGCACCTCTAAATGACATGGCTGATCTTCTTCGTGAATAGTCCCAGACAAAAACACGCTGGACAATTTGTCAAAGGTCAGTTCGCCGTCAAATCTCGGTAAAGGATTTGGCTTGGCGCCTTTCTTATAAAGTTCGATGTCGCTCTTCATCGGCTTCTTGCCCGCAGGCAAGGCGCCCCCGGTTAAAGTACCTAATGCTACGCCAATGGAGCCGGACAGAAAACCTTTTTGAAAACCTTGACGGTAATTACCCACCTTTTTCAATTCGGTATAAGCCCAACTCTCATTAAACAGCTTGTCGACTTTACTCAACTTATCGCCTTGAGCGATACCTTCAGTGGCTGCCAAAGCTTCTAGAGCAGCGGTGGCTGCTAGGACTCCTGATTTAATGGCCAAGTGCAAGCCCTTAAGGCGGGCCGCGTTCATGTAACCAGCAGAGTCGCCGATTAGCATAAAGCCATCGCCCCAAGATTGTGGCATCGAGAACAATCCGCCTTCGGGCACTGTCTTGGCGCCATAACGAATCAGCTTGCCACCCTTCAGCATATCAGCCATAAACGGATGCGTCTTCCAGCGCTGCATTTCAGCGTGGTAGTCGAATGAGGCATTACCGTGGTCCATGCCGGCCACAAAGCCGATAGACAGACGGTTGTTCGGTAAGCCGTAAATCCAGCCGCCGCCATAAACCTCGGTACCTAGGGGCCATCCGCCGGTGTGAAGGACGGTGCCTTCGAGGTCGTGGTCAACTTCCCATATTTCTTTGACTCCTACTCCCCAAATTTGTGGGTTGCGATCGGCATCAAGCTTGTTTTCGGCGATGAGTTGTTTAGTGATGGAGCCACGTGTACCTTCGGCCAGGACAGTAAGTCTTGCTTTGATGTCGTAGCCCGGCGCATAGGTCGATTTTTCCTCGCCACTCTTTGACAAACCTTGGTCGACGCAGCGCACGCCGCATACCGCACCACTGTCATCGCGTAAAACACTCGAGCCGGCAAAGCCCGCGTAAACCTCGACACCAGCAGCCTCCGCTTTTTGCTCGAGCCACTTCACCATTTCGTTGGCTGAGGTTATCCAGTTACCGTGGTTCTTGAATTGCGGCGGGCAAAGGAGACCCGCCATTCGTTTATGCGATTTTTCAGTCAGCCACAGCAAAGCATCGTCTTTAACCTTCGCGTGAATAGGGAAACCCTCTTGTTCTGCCTCAGGGAACATTTCCAGAATTGCCTGAGGATCAAGCACCGCACCGGACAATTGATGATGACCTATTTCGCCGGCCTTATCTAAGACCAAAATCGAAAGCTCTTGCCCAGCCGCTTGTGACTTATTAGCCAGCTCGATAGCAAAGCATAGTCCAGCAGGCCCAGCGCCCACGACCAACACATCTACTTCAAGTGATTCGCGTTCCATTGACCTATAGAATAACGACGCGGATGTCTTATTTTGCCTTTACAAATGGGTTAGTCTTAGCCTCGTGCCCAATAGTTGTCGTCGGACCGTGACCACAGTGCACCACTGTCTTATGCGGCAAGCTATACATTTCTTCCTGTATAGATTGTTCTAGTTGCGAAAATGAGCCTCGCGGGAAATCAGTGCGACCGATGCTACCGTTGAACATAACGTCTCCAGCAATCACGATGTCGGCATCTGCACAGTAGAACACCACGTGACCAGGCGTATGCCCCGGGCAGTTTCGCACTTCGACCTTCACGTTGCCGAAACTCAATTCTTTAATATTGTCGATGTTAGTCGTGACCTCAGGAACTCTCACCGCTGGGAATCCATAGTTACGTGCATGTTCCGGCAAAGTCGTTCTTAAAAAATCATCTTGCTGCGGAAAGAAAAAAGGCACCTTTAGTTCCTCTACCAACTCAGCCGTACCGCCAATATGGTCGAGGTGGCCATGAGTGGCCCAAACAGCAACAACCTCAAAATCCTGTTGCGCAATAAATTTTAGTACGGGTTGCGCGTCTCCGCAATCGCAGACAACGGCCTGCTTAGTTTCAGTGCATTCGAGCACTGTGCAATTCTGCATGAAGGGAGTGACCGGAACGGTATGTACTTTTAACATTTTTCTATTCTTGTTCGCCCAACCACTGAGCGCCATCGGAGTAAACTTCTTTTTTGAAAATGGGCACGCGTTTTTTTAATTGAGCCATAAAGAACTCGAGTGCGGCGAAAGTGTCACGGCGGTGAGCAGCACTAACTGCGACGCACACGGCCTGTTCACCGAGTTTTATTTCGCCAACGGAGTGTTCAACAGCGATTGCCAGCAATTCGAAACGCGAAGCCATTTCGCCAGATATCTTTTTGATTTCTGCCTCAAACATTTCAGGATAAGCCTGATAGTGCAATGCCACGACATCGTTGCGCTGATTATTGTTTTGGCGAACCTGCCCAGTAAAGCAAAGCGTGCATCCTACGGAATTATCGAGAACCACCTGCGCTTTACACCAAGCTGCGGATACCGGCCCTTCAATCAATCTGCAGTAAACACGCATCAACCGCCACACACCGCAGGAATAAAAGCAATCTCGTCGCCGCCACTAAGGCTGTGACTTTCGTCGACATAAGAGCAATTGACTGCGACACGAAACACACGGTCATTAAATATATCGTACTGAGAACCGGCCGTTAATAACAAATCACCAACACACGAATGCGCTGGTAATTGCAATTGTATAGAACTGTTTTTGCAGAGCTCTTGTAACTCGCCGAACAGTTTAACCGTGAGATTCACTAGCCTTAAAATGGCACGTCATCTGACATCCCGCCGCCAAACGAATCTGGCCCTGGAAAGCTAGGCACAGCAGCTTGTGGCTGTTGCTGATCTTGCTGAGGAGACGACGCTTGGTCTCCGCCCTGCCCGCCACCAGCGTTATCGTTTTTGTTACCGGTAAACGACCAGTTGTCAACGACCACGTCTACCTTCGAGCGCTTTTGGCCACTTTCCTTATCGTCCCAAGAAGAGAAGTTGAGGCGCCCTTCAATCAACACACATGCGCCGCGCTTATTGAAACGGGCAAAAGCCTCGCCACGCGTGCCGAAAATAGTGATGTCGAAGAAGTGTGCTTGCTCTTTCCAGCCGCCTTGGCCATCAGGACGGCGCTCGTTTACAGCCAAACCGGCCTTTACAAGTGCTGTTCCGCTTTGCGTTTGCCGCACTTCAGGATCGCGGGTTAAATTACCCATTAAAATTACTTTGTTGTATGATGCCATTTTCGTTATTCTACGGTAGCTAATCCCTTAAACAAAGCCAAAGCATCAAAAAATGACCTCCGGACAAGAAAGACGTAAACACCCGCGTAAGGCGGTCAAGGACCTCCCTATCATCGTCGATGGCGATACCCCTTTACGTGTGCGAGACTTATCGCAATCGGGCGCCTGTTTCTTTTCAGAAACTCCGCTGCGGATGATGACTCACGTGAAGTTCGCTTTCGAATTTGAGGACAGTTCAGGCGAGACAATAGGCATCTCTGGTGAAGGCGTTGTCGTTCGCTGCGAACGCATATCGCCAACCCTTGGGCACTATGAGGTCGCGATATTTTTCCAGTCACTCGACGAAGGCGGCTCGATAGCCATCCGACAGTACTTGGTCAACAAAGAAGAATGTTAAGCGATTAGCTGCAAGCTTATTGCGCGTACTATCGAGCACATATCTTTGCGTTGCTCGAGTACCTGATAGCCACACTCATTGGCGGCAAGTGCCAAATCATCTTGCCGATTAGCGCCGATTTCAAACACTAGCACAGCTTTCGGTAGCAAATGCACCTTCGCTTCAATCATGATGCGCCTATAAAACTGCATTGCATCACCGTTGGTAACGAATAGCGCACTGTGCGGTTCGTATTCTGCAACGGATGGGCCGAGTTCTTCACCATGCGTTATATAGGGTGGGTTTGAAACGATTAAATCGAATCTATCGGCAGCGTCTAATCCAGCCAAGCAATCGGACCTAAGTAGCTGCAAGCGCTGGTCCACACCAATTGTTTTTGCATTTAGAGAAGTCAACTCTAGCGCCCCGACTTCGATATCTATGGCGACACCATCAGCGCGTGGCAATGCGCTGAGCAAACTAACAATTAAACAGCCCGAACCGGACCCGACATCAAGCAAGCGTAAAGGACTCTTGTCAGTCAAGTTTTCTAAACATAGTTCGACGACGACTTCGCTGTCAGCGCGCGGAATAAGCGCTCTTGAATCAATCGCAAAGTCGTGCTTATAAAACCCGACGCTGCCTTCGACATAAGCAAGTGGCTCGCCAGACTGCAAACGTTGAAGCAAAGGCAATAGCTTTCCAATCTGTTCGTGGCTCAATTCTACCTTAGAGTCTAGCGAGATTTCGTGTGTGGCTAGGCCCAACACGCGCGCAACAAAATTACGTGCCGCTGCGGCCGTCGCTTGATCGTTGTCTTCTAAAAAAGACAACACCGCATCGACTGCGTGTTGTCGATGCGGTGTTGATGGAAGAAACAACTTGTAACTTACTTCGTGACTGAATCTTGTTTTGACTTACGCTGAGCTTTACGCGCATCAACTTCAGCCTGCTTCTTTGCTTTATTGACTGCCATACCTTTCTTGGCGCCATTAAACAATTCATAGGTAGCGATTAGGCCACCACCTAATACCAGTACTGGGCCTACACCGTAAGCCAAGAAGCCCGCGTCGACATTACCTGCCCATTGAGCAGCAATAGGCCCATCCGTTCCAGTGACGACACGTAGCAAACCGAATAAGCCGTAAATGATTGCTTCTAATGGCGCAAGAAACAAAACAAGGCCCAACATGCCCGACGTAATTGCAGGCATTGACCACATCTTCCACATGCCAGCCCAAGAGGCCCAAGCACCGATTAAGCAAAACAGAAATGTGAAAGAACCCAAAAATGACTCGAGACCTACTGTGCCCGCGGACCACATTAGTGGAAGGCCACCTAATACCAACAGATATCCCAACAACGACTTTGAAAACTGGGCGTCGGTTTCTGGTTCGGCAGGAGCAGCTGGTAGTTTAGCGTCATATTTTTTACCCAACATAGGTGCAAACAACGCAAGCGCAGCGCCCCAAAGAGCAATATACGCACCATTAGTGCTAGCAGAACTTTCGGCAGCAGCCACAGGAAACACAAATAATGGCAAACTCGCTGTAATCAATGCCAAAAAAGGTATAAACGGTTTATGCGCACTAAAGCTTTGATTGATTCGCAGCAAACCATTACTGAGCAACTCCCATACAATTAGCATTGCCACTAAATTAGGCAAGAAAGCGTATTCATGCAGAGGGTAAGGTAGCAACAAACCGGCGAGTGCAAAAATAAGACCTATAGAGCCGGTCGACAGTGACTTGCGTACGGGCTGCTTAGACAAGGACGCCTGCTGGGCAGACTGTTGCTGCGAAACTTTTACGTCTGCAGAAGGAGATTCAGTATGGTTATTCTCGTTGTTCATGATCTTTAAATTATTAACGTTTACAGAGCAGCTAGTTTTGCTTCGCGGTCAGCCAAAATCAGAGCTTCAAATATAGCATCTATCAAGCCCTCAGATACTTTTTCTAGACTGAAAGACTCGCCTAGCCGGTGATCCGTCACCCGGTTTTGAGGGTAATTGTAAGTGCGGATACGTTGCGAGCGATCGCCAGTCCCCACTTGAGTACGCCGCATTTCAGAGCGCTCATCATCGAGCTTTTGGCGCTCTATCTCATAGAGCTTCGCGCGCAACAAATCTAAAGCGCGCGCTTTATTGCGTAATTGCGAAGAATCTTCTTGGCACTTCACCTGAAGACCTGTTGGCAAGTGAATCACTCGTATCGCAGAAGAAGTCTTATTAACGTGCTGCCCGCCCGGTCCGGATGAACGCATCGCTGTAATCTCGAGTTCCTCTTCATCTAGCTGGTAGTCGAGCTCCTCGACCTCTGGCATCACCGCGACGGTCACAGCCGAAGTATGGATGCGCCCTTGAGTTTCTGTAGCTGGAACGCGCTGCACGCGGTGCCCACCTGATTCATAGCGCAGTAATCGGAATGCGTCGTCGCCAGTAACCTTCAATACGATTTCTTTATAACCGCCTGCCTCGGAACGCGACTCTGCGACAATCTCCATAGTCCAATTTCGAAGAGCAGCGAATTTTTGATATATCTTCGCCATATCACCGGCGAATAAAGCAGCTTCGTCGCCGCCCGCGCCCGCACGGATTTCCATCAACGCCGGTTTATCGGCATCAGGGTCATCTTCGAGCACGCGATCGAGAATGACCTTCTCTACTTCTGCAAAGCGTTCTTCTAGTTCTGGCAACTCAAGCTCTGCCAACTCTTTCATCTCGGCGTCTTTCCCGCGCATGAACTCTTTAGCTTCGCAGATTTCTTCGTCGAGCGCCGTGTATTCCTGCCATGGACCCAGCACTTTATGCAAAGTTCCTAACTCACGCAACCAAGATTGAAACTCGGGCTGGGACGACGCACTCGGCTCGGCCAGCTTGGTTTCTAAATCTTTCTGTCGCGCTTCTACTTCAGATACGCGACCACGTAGTGTGTCAACAAGAGACATCCGGTAGCGATAAAGCGGTTAAGCTTACTTAGAACTGCTGCCGTAACGCTTCTGGAAGCGATCAACGCGACCAGCAGTGTCGACAAACTTTTGCTTACCAGTGTAGAAAGGATGGCATGCTGAACAGATCTCAACGTTGATCTCTGGACGAGTGCCGCGAGTTTCGAATTCGGTACCACAACCACACTTAACGTGACAGGCTTGGTATTCTGGGTGGATTCCTTGTTTCATTATTGCTACCTCTTATATAAGGGTCCAACATTTTAACCTATTCGCCAGAAAATTGGAAGCCCGACATTGCAAACAACTTCTTTACCGTAACTTCCGACATGCCGACAATAGTCTCGAAATCTCCGGTAATACAGCTCGCGAATTGCCCTGCCCAACCCTGAATCGCGTAGGCACCCGCTTTATCAGACCATTCGCTGCCATCTAAGTAGATATCAAGCTCGCTATCAGGAATACTCTGAAAGCTAACCACAGCGTGCTCGACCAGCTGAAAGACTTCTGATTGTGGGCTTAAGAGGCAAGATGCGGTATACACTCGATGCTCGCCAATATCTTGCAGGCGCTGCAGCATATAACGCGCGTGTGAAGAGTCATCCGGTTTCGTAAAAAACTCGCCGTCGCCATAGACCAAGGTGTCGCCAGCCAGCACCCAACATTTTTCGTGCTCAGCAGCCACTTCGCGAGCCTTAAACAAGGCATGCCCCGCCACGCGCAATTCTGGATCGCTGGACACTATAGGTCCGTCTGAATTTGCCGGATGGATGCTAAACTCTATATTTAGCCGACGCAATAAACCTTGGCGCCTAGGTGAAGAGCTGGCAAGGATTAAGCTAGATGACGCGGGCAAAGTTTTACTTCTTTGTAGCTGTTTTTTTCGCAGCCTTCTTCTTGGCTACCTTCTTCTTCGTAGCCTTCTTCTTATTCCCGAAACCCGTATTCATTGGAGAATATTCGTAACCGACAGAATCAAGCAAGTCGACTAGCTCGTCGTCACCAAGTGACTTACGTTTCTTAAATATCGCGCCTAAGGCATCAGCTTTAGCACACTTTTTTGGTTTCGATACCGGCAGCATCTCTGCAGCCACCGAAATCGTAATAAACATCGGCAGAAAATCTTTGCCCTTAACAATCGGGTCAAGCAACTCGCGAACATCGGACTCTTTCGGATTAGCTGGCAACCAGCCCATGCGCCCGAAGAAGCGCTTGACCGAAGGTGAGATAGGCAGGCCTTCGTAGTCTTCATCTTCTTCGTCGATTGAGTCGACATCAAGCACAAAAGAAGCATGCGTCGGGACGCAATCAATCGCATCAAGCAAAGTTTGGCGACGCTCTGAAGAAGAATCAAAGAGCCAGTCGAGATCAAGGTGGTTTTGCATGCCGAATACACGACGCAAATATTCTTGAATCAACAAGGCCTTGTGCTCTGCATTGCCAATCTTCTTAGCTTCGAGCGCATCTTGCACTTCGTATAGGCGTGCTACGCGCGGCTCGTTAAGGCTGATAAACTGCTCATCAATCGCGTTCATGCACTTGCTGGAAGAAGCGAAGGTGCCTGTTTCTTGAATTACTAGAGCAAGCAAGCGACGCAAAGCGCTCATATCTTCATGACGAGTTGGCACATGGAAAGCGCGCGACTCGATACGAGAAAGAAACTGCTTAATGTCTTCGGAGTTGACCTTTGCCATGCTTTAGTTCACTAGAAAGTTAAAGTTGGTGATTATCCCTTGCGCGCTGCGACGATATCGATACCGCTTGACTTCAAGAATGAAGAAACGGTTTCAGATACTTGAGCACCCTGAGATAGCCAATACTTTGCACGCTCTTCATTCAACTTGTATGAAGGTTCTGCGCCATCAGTGTTTGCAATGTTCGGGTCATAAGAGCCCAATTCTTCAATTGCACGGCCATCGCGACGGGTGCGACGATCCATTGCACAGATACGGTAAGTTGGTCGATTTTTACGACCGAAACGCTTTAAACGTAAGACTACTGCCATTGAGGCTGATTATTGTTTGGGTTATTTATTGTAACCAGGCATGTTAGGCAGTTTGCCGGATGAGGATAATTGGTTTAGCAAGCGTTTTTTAGACTTGCCGCCACCCATCATCTTTTTCATCATTTGCATCTGCTTTTTCATCTGCTGGTAGGATTTGTAAAGACGGTTCACATCGGACACCTGCACACCAGATCCACTGGCAATGCGACGGCGACGTTTACCATCAATCGTCTCGGGATGGAGACGCTCGCTTGGCGTCATCGACAAAATGATTGCTTCCATTCTGGTGAATTGAGAATCGTCGACTTGGTCAAGCAGGCCGGACATTTTACCCATTCCTGGCATCATGCCCAACAACTTCTTCATAGAACCCATTTTTTTCATCATTTTGAATTGGTCCAGAAGGTCCTGCATGGTGAATTTACCCTGCATCATGCGCGTATAATCGACTTCAGCCTCTTTTTCATCGAAGGCCTCTTGGGCAGTTTCGACGAGTCCGACGATGTCACCCATGTCTAAAATGCGCCCTGCTATCCGTTCAGCGTCGAATTTCTCGAATTCGGACGGCTTTTCTCCTACTCCGAGGAAGCAAATCGGCTTGCCAGTGATTTGAGTGACCGATAACGCTGCACCGCCACGGGTGTCACCATCGATTTTAGTCAGGATTAAACCGTATAAATCGAGGGTTGCAGCGAAGGTTTGCGCCGATTCGACGGCGTCTTGGCCGGTCATGGAGTCGAGAACCAGGTAAGTGCCGTCAGGCTTAACAGCACCTGAGACGCGCTTAATCTCGCCCATCAAGTCTTCGTCTACGTGCAAACGGCCAGCAGAGTCAATAATAAGTGCGTCATAAGAACCTTTCTTGGCATGCTTGAGCGCATTCGCCGCGACTTTCTCAGGTGTGCTGTTTTGCGGATCTTCGGCATAAACATCAATTTCAAGCTGCTTACCCAGAGTTTGCAGTTGCTCAACCGCACCCGGACGCTGCAAGTCACAAGCAGCCATAAGCACTTTGCGATTTTGCGTCTTGCGCATATGCAAAGCTAATTTAGCTGCGGTGGTCGTTTTACCCGCGCCTTGCAAACCCGCGAGTAGCAACACCATCGGATGCCCTGGGTTTTTCGGCAGCTCTGGCAACTCGTGCGACATCAAGTCCGTTAGCTGCTTATGGAAAGCGGCTACAACTTGTTGCCCACCACTAACGCCATCGAGCTTCGCTTGCTCGAGTAATTGATCACCGACCTTCTTTGCGAAATCTTTTGCCACCTTAAAGTGAACATCGGCCTCGAGCAAAGCACGGCGCACTTCGCGAGTACCTTCTTTGATGTCGGCTTCGGTTAGCTTGCCAGTGCGGCGAAACTTACCGAGAACATCTTGAAACGATTTACTTAAATTGTCTAACATTGCAGTCCTTAAAGAACAACATTTTAACCTTAGGGGCTAGTTTCGTCTACCACTCGTTGCACATTCGCTCCCAACAATCTGAGCTTGTGTTCTAACTTCTGGTAACCGCGGTCAAGATGATAAACGCGACGTATCAAAGTTTCTCCGCTGGCAACCAATCCGGCCAAGACTAAGGCGGCGGAGGCGCGTAAGTCTGATGCCATGACTTCGGCTCCTGACAAGCGACATGGGCCGTGTGCAACAACTTGATTGCCCTCGCGCTGCAAGTTCGCACCAAGGCGCTGCAATTCAGAAACATGCATGAAACGCTCGGGATAGATATGGTCAGTCAATCGCGAATCACCGTCTATCTGCGTGCATAAGGCCATCCACTGTGCTTGGACATCTGTGGGGAATCCGGGGTATGGCGCCGTTTCAATGGAGTGCGCAACGGCCGACACGGATGTAGCGTCAATACGAATTTCATTGCCGTTGGCTTCTAGGTTGTATCCACATTGCTGTAAGGCGCTAGTGACTGCGGTTAAATGTGATGGGATACAATTAGAAATAGTGATATCGCCACCAGTGATGGCACCGGCAATCAGTAAGGTTGCTGCCTCGATACGGTCAGCCGGAATTTGATAATTGCAAGCACTCAGTTTCTCTACACCATTAATGGTCAAAGTCGAAGTACCTGCCCCACTGATTTGCGCACCGCACTTGTTGAGGAACTGGATAAGTTCGACGACCTCTGGTTCGCGTGCGGCATGCGTGATCTTGGTTTCGCCTCGCGCCAGACAAGCTGCCATCATGACGTTCATGGTACCGAGCACTGTCGAACCAAACTCAGAGCCTAAATCAATTGCGGCGCCACGCAATCCCGCCGCGCCAACACTAGCGACCAAACTGCCGTGCACCATATTGATTTCTGCACCAAGAGCGCGCAGACCCATGAGGTGTAAATCGATTGGGCGGTCACCAAACACACATCCGCCAGGCAACGAAACGACCGCCGCTTGTCTCCGCGCTAGCAACGGCCCAAGCACACAAATTGAAGCGCGCATGCGGCGCACGATGTCATAAGGCGCCTCAACCACCGTTTGATCGGTAACTTCGTATGTCAAATCACCCCCGTTTTGGCTGGCGTCTACCCCCAATTCGCGCAGTAGGAGCAATATTGTGTCGACATCGCGTAACTGTGGAACGTTGCCAAGAGTGCCTTTGCCGTCGAGCAACAGCGTTGCAGCCAACATCGGCAAACAAGCGTTCTTTGAGCCGGATATCTCGATCGAGCCCTGAAGGCGCTGGCCGCCGATAATTTTGAAGGAATCCATGGGTACTAAGTTTGACTAAACTATAGGGGTATTTGTAGAATATTCGACCCTAATAATCAATCCCCCATTCACATCAACTTAATCGTGGAAGCACAAACAGCAAACACCTCCCAAGTCGACGAATTTTTCGCCGACATGCCATCCTCTCCTAGCGCGCTTCTATCAAGCCGTGAGACTCTACTTACCAGTACTGAAGTTGTCAGCAAGATAGACGAGAAAGCCCGTCAAGCTCGCGAAGGTGACAACCACCAATCTGCCGCTATTGCGTCATGGTTAACGGGCGATTACACCAATGCTATTTCAGCAGCGAGCAACCTTGATGCCAGCGCTGAGATGACATCGTTCATACTTGGTTCATCTTACTTAGAGCTAGACCAGCGCGATCCTGCTGCCGAAGTTCTTGATGGCAAACACGCAACGGGTGATCAAGCTCTTAACGCTCTTTCTTTGCAGTCCATGCTTTGTTCACGCAACGCCGATGGTTTTGAAA
The DNA here is from genome assembly GCA_029243845.1 of Planctomycetota bacterium. GTDB lineage: Bacteria > Planctomycetota > UBA1135 > UBA1135 > UBA1135 > JAPKEZ01. The sequence goes on from JAQWRF010000151.1 coordinate 19,946, forward strand.
AAGCTTTCGCTAAGGCTAAATTAAATGAAGCGGATCAACTTTACTTTACGGGCCGACAAAAAGAACTCGAGCGCGAATACGAAGAGGCCTGTGGCTTTTACGAACAAGCACTCGAACTAAACGAACGCCACACTAACGCGCGTTTCCGTTTAGCTTTCCGTGCCGACTTGCACGGCGACGATCGCACAGCTGTTCGTCACTACGAGGCTTTTAACGAGCACTTACCTATTCCTGCAGCAGCGTTAATCAACCTTGGTTTGATTTATGACGACAACAACGACTACGAGCGCGCTTGTGGTTGCTTTAGTGCCGTGCAACGCCGCGACCCTTCGAACAAACTAGCGAAAATGTACTTCGCCGATGCACATGATTCACTGAACATGTTCTACGATGAAAACGCCGAGCTAAAAGAAGATCAAATGATGAAGGTGCTTCGCACCCCAATCACCGACTTCGAATTATCGGTTCGCGCGCGCAATTGCCTGACAAACATGGGTATCAGTACTCTCGAAGAGTTGGTTTCTTACACTGAAGCAGACATGCTCGAATGGAAAAACTTCGGCGAAACATCGCTCAGCGAAATCAAACGTCTGCTTGTGCAAAAAGGCCTGCGTCTTGGCATGCGTCGTGACGATGGTAGCTTCATGGTGCCAGACGATTTCGATGCTGCGCGCTCTATCAACCTTGAAGAAGAGTTGAAGTGGATGGGTCCATTAACGGGCGAGCAGAAAGAAGCTCTCGAACTACAAATTTCAACACTGAACTTGTCCGTTCGTTGTCATCGTGCATTAGTCGAGCGTTTGAATCTAAAGCGCATTGGCGATGCTTTGCTTTACTCGGAAGAAGACTTGTTGGGTATGCCAAACTTCGGTATCACTTCACTAAACGAGTTGCAACTTAAACTTAAAGACTACAGTCTTCGTCTGCGCTCTGGCCGCGGTGAAGAAGCTTTCTTGGGCTAAGCAGTGTTTGAGTTCATCAATGGCCACGTTCATTCGCTTGGACGTGGCTATGTTGTTATAGAGGCTAACCATGTTGGCTATAAGTTGCTTGCGTCATCACGTTGCATCGAACATTGCCAGCAGCATCTTGACTCCAAAGAAACCTTACTGCTCTTATGTCATTTAGCGGTTAGCGAAACATCGCAAACTTTGTTTGGTTTCGAGAATGAAACCGAACGCTCATTATTCCGGCGCTTGATTTTGGTAAATGGTATCGGACCGAGCACTGCGATTACTTTGCTAAGCTCACTTCCACCTGACGCGATGATGCGCGCCATCCTTGAGGGCGACGTCAAAGCCTTACTTAAGATGAAAGGTGTAGGCAAGAAAACAGCCGAGCGTTTGATTGTTGAATTGCGTGATCATCTAGACGATCTCTTTTCTGATAGCGGTCAAAGTATCGGCACTTCCAGCGACGGTGTGAACAAAAACGATTTGGTGCGCGTCCTTACCCAACTTGGCTACAGCAAACAACTAGCCACCAGCAGTGCCTCCCGAGCCATTTCTGAGCTCGGCGATGACTGCGATTTTCAAGAATTACTCCGCTGCGCTTTGCAGTCCTAACTAATGCCTACATCACGAATTGCCATTCTCATGGGGTCTGATTCAGACTTCCCACGCCTCGAGCCTTGCGTTGCTACTTTAAAAGACTTCGGTATCACGCCAATAGTACGCGTCTTGAGTGCACACCGCACTCCGGCAGAAGCTTGTGCATTCGCCTCCTCTGCGCGGGCCAATGGTATTGAAACCATCATTTGTGCTGCAGGTGGTGCCGCTCATCTTGCTGGCGTCATTGCCGCTCATACCACGCTACCTGTTATTGGTATTCCGCTCGACAACCCACCGCTCGGCGGACTCGATGCGCTACTAGCAACGGTGCAAATGCCTGGTGGCGTGCCTGTTGCCACTGTAGGTGTTGGGCGCGGTGGCCCGATAAATGCTGCTCTCACTGCATTACGTATCCTTGGCGTTAGCGACAGCGAGATGGCTGCT
>JAQWRF010000155.1 GCA_029243845.1 Planctomycetota bacterium
CGTAACTTTACTTCTGAGCGCTCGTCACGCCCAATCGGCATATCGATTTCGCCGGACTCTGCAGCGACTTCACCGACCACTAGCGCTTGATATGCTTTACGCACACTGCGCGCTTCGAATTGACAGCCTAGTTTGGTGCGCGACATTTGGTCTTTGGCTAAAACCACTAGGCCGGTAGTCTCGCGGTCGAGGCGGTGACACAAAGTGGGCATGTCGGTAGTCTTACCAAACAATGCCGTATGTCGAATATGCACACGATGAATAACCGAGTCCAGTAAATGCCCATGCGTCGGGTGCACATTTAAATCTGCAGGCTTGTTTATCGCAAGAATATGTTCGTCTTCATAAACGATGTCGATGATGCCTGGGTCTTCGCCCTTTGGTGCTTCTTCAAAATTATTACCGCCCGGCACATCTAGACGCACCACTACCTCTTGCCCAGTGCGCAATCTCAAGCCCACTTTCATTTTGGCGATCTGCGCGCGCTGCGGATCTTTGAATGGCAACACCTCGACATACCCATCATTAATAATTTCTTTGATGCCGTTGCGCGAACGCCAATCGAGCCGTCCAGATAAAAAACTGTCTAGTCGATGGCCATGATTGTCGGCACCGACTTCAAAACGCCATTCTTGAATAGGCGCACTCATGTCGCGTTGACCACGGCGGCGTTTTCGTTCAGGGAGTTTCGGAGTCATAGTAAATGAGAAAAGCCTTGGCGCGACATGCACACCAAAGCTTTTACGATTTAATTTAAAATCGGGTTAGTAGCGATCCTGGCGACGTGCGCGTTCTGCGCGACGGATCGTTTGGATACGCTCTTTGCCTGCAAGGCGGCGTGCGGTTTTCGCTTTCATGTGAAATTTGCGATCTTTCATTTCGGCGAATAAACCAGACTGGTTGCATTGGCGCTTGAAGCGGCGTAGTGCTGCTTCAAGAGATTCGTTTTGGCGGACTTGGACCTTAATCATCGGTATTGTATTCTTTGTATTTGCGGGGTATCCTGCAAACAGGGTCAGATAGTGTAACCTCTATCACCAAAACCGTCTACACACTGTGAGCTCAACTAACGAGAAAAAGCACGAAAGCCTAGAAGGAGAAGTGCTCTCCATAATTTTCCAGAGCGAAGATAGCGGTTTTGCCGTGGTAAGTCTTCGGGATAATAATGTAGCGGTCACTGTAGCGGGCGATTTCTCGCCCGTAGCATCAGGCGAGTACCTCAAATTGCATGGCACATGGTCCGAGCATCCTAAGTTTGGCAAGCAGTTTAAGGCCACATGGAGCGAAAAAACAAGCCCTACGACTTTAGATGGGCTCAAAAAGTACTTATCTAGTGGCGCATTCGAAGGTGTAGGCCCCGATATGGCTAAGCGTATCGTCGATCACTTTGGCGACAGCACCATGAAAGCGCTCGAAGGTGGGTCCAAAACATTGCAGGCAGTTAACGGTATCGGCCCAAAACGCGCGTCCACCCTCGCTGAATTGTTCAAGGAAGGTCGTGACAAGCACCGCGTGATGGCAGAGCTCCGCGGATTTGGCCTGAATGCCCGCCAGTCTAATAAGTTGTATGAAATGTTTTCTGCCGAGGCCATCAACCGGATTCATGCCGACCCATATGCCTTGGTTATTTGGGTGCGCGGTATCGGCTTCAAGACTGCCGACCGTATCGCCATGCAAATTGGCATCGAACGCGATTCAGCGATTCGCGCGGGTGGCATTTGTGTGCACCTGCTTAACGAAGCAAAAAGCGAGGGCCATTGCTGCCTTCCTGAAAGTGAGGTGATTGCTTCTTTACAGGCATCAGAGCTGTCCGAGCCATCCATCATTGAAGGGATTAAATCGGTTGTCAAAAATGGCCGTGTAGTTTTAGAGTCGGCAGCCGATGACAGCGGCGCACCTTGCTTTTATTTGCCTGAATTATTAAATGCTGAAATATCTGTCGCAGAAAATATCAAGCGCTTGCAAGGTTGTGACGAACATATTGCAGCTTCATTCGATGAAGTAGAAAATGTCATTACGCGTACAGAATACCCTCCAGACGAATCGCAGCGCTTGGCACTCGACATGGCGCTGGCGGAATCATTTTCTGTTATCACTGGCGGGCCGGGTACTGGTAAAACTACGACCATGCGTTTGCTGCTAGAGGTGTTACATACTGCGGGCGTCCAAAGAATAATGTTGGCGTCACCAACAGGTCGTGCGGCTAAGCGTTTAGCCGAGGCAACCGAACACGAAGCTTCAACGATTCACCGCTTGCTAAAGTTCGATCCCATAAGCGGTCAGTTTTCTAAAAACGAAGAAGACCCACTCGAAGTGGATTACTTAGTCATCGACGAAGTTTCAATGATGGACCTCAAGCTATGCGCATC
>JAQWRF010000158.1 GCA_029243845.1 Planctomycetota bacterium
GTGATTTGGCAACCCGGCAAGGACTTGAACCTTGAATGTCTGTACCAAAAACAGATGTGTTACCGATTACACCACCAGGTTAGAAGCGGAAATTATAGCGATAATCTATCTATCGCGCAACACCAAGCGCCCATTCATTGCCAAGAAAAACAAATGCAATGCGTCGCGAACGGACTGACGCTGAATGCGTAACCGTCCACCTAAAGTGTATTGTTGGCGAGTCATGCTATGGACGCCATCTGCGCTGGCAATCGCGAAACACACTGTGCCGACTGGCTTCTCGACGCTGCCCCCAGATGGCCCTGCGATACCAGTAATTGCGACGGCGTAATCCGCCTGAGATTTCTGTAATGCGCCGATAGCCATCGCGCGCGCCACCTCCTCGGAGACTGCGCCGTGTTGCTGCAGCAGAGCCGCGTCAACACCCAACTGGCGCTGCTTGGCATCGTTGGAGTATGTAACCCAAGAACAGTTCAGCACCGCTGACGCGCCCGGGATGTCGACCAGGGCCGATGCTACTTGACCCCCAGTACATGACTCGGCACAGGCAAAAGTAATATTGTTTTCTACAGCTAACTCAACAAGACTAGCAGCCAAACTTACATCGCCCTCTCCCCAAAGCCATTGCCCCAGTTTGTCAGCAATGATATCGCGACAGTGTTGCAAATAGTGGTCCGCGGAATGCGCGGTATCGGGGCGGGCCAGCAATGAAATAGTCACGCCTTGTTCGCTAGCGGTGATTCCGAGCTGCGGGTTGGCATTGGCATCAAACAATTCGCTAATGGCACTTTCAAGATTAGCCTCTTTAGCGCCAATGAAATGCATCGTGTGATAAGCCATCTGCGGCAGATCGCTGAACATGTCGCTGATAAGCGGCACCACGCTTTGCGTGAATGTTTGCTGACACTCGATTGGTGGTCCAGGTAGCGCCAGGTAATGACAGCCACTAGAAAATTGCACCATGATGCCATCGGCGCTTCCGGCTGGATTCTCAATGGAAGTCATTTCTAATTGCAGAGCTTCAACTTCGCTATAGACACGATCGTCAGCAGTGGGGCCTAGTCCTCCGCTAGAAATGATTAAATCAAATTGGGAGGCAAGTTGCGTGAGCTGCGCAGTGAGTTTCTGCGGTGAATCCGAAGTACAGCGCTGATGGCTGACGGGCATGGATCGTTTCAGTAGTTCGGCGCCGAGGAATGCCGCATTGGTATCGATGATGCGACCATTTAATATTTCATCACCAATAGATAAGATGCAAACGCGTGGTGCATCAATCATTTTTCTTTTTCTGGAAGCGCATCAGCAATAGTCCCACTTCGAATAAAACGATGGTCGGCATCGCCATCATCAGTTGGCTTACGGGTTCAGGCGGAGTAAACATCGCGGCAAGTACGAAAGCGCCAAGGATAAAGTGTCGACGATACTTAGCGAAAAACTCTGCGGTTACTAAACCTGTTGCGCCTAGCCCTAACATCAACACAGGTAGCTGAAAGATCAACGACAAAGCAATGGTAAACAACATGAACAGTGAGAAATAAGACTCGAGACGATACGTCGGAATGACCAAATCTGGGTTTGGCATCGCGTATAAAAACTCGAGGATCGTAGGGATAATAAAAAGATACCCGAACGCCATTCCGACTACTGAGAAGCAAAGCGAAAACGGTACGTATTTGAGCACAGCAAGCTTCTCATTTTTGTACAAGCCGCTCGAAATAAATCGCCACAACTGAAACAGTAAGAATGGCAGAGAAACCAACACCGAGGATAAGAAACACACCTTCAAGGTGTAAAAAACATCTTCGAGCGGCGAAAGCAGAGTCAACTTCGCCTCGACATCCACCGGTGGCTCATGATGCTTAAGCGCCTCAACGGCAGATAGGTGCGGCGCCATGAACAACTCTTTCAGCTGATCGCCAAGACCAGCCCAAAAGACGATGAACAACACAAACAGGACTACCAAGCTATAGCCGAGTCGTTTTCGCAACTCATCTAGATGCCCGCCAAGGGACATTTTATGTTCGGTTTTTGATTCAGTCATTCGCCAAAAAGCTGTGTTCAGAAAAAAAGGGCTGTCGATCGGAAATCGACAGCCCTAATGCTTGGTCTAGATTACAGACCTAACCACTGTCCCCAATCACGTTGAGGAATGATAGCAACAGACTTTGATGTCGCTGCCTTGTGAGCCGTATAGGTGCTCCATGGCATTACTTCTCCAGTGTCTTCATCGAAAAATGCTGTGCCGAGAAGCAGGAAGTCTGTTTCAACACTCACGTCCTCGCGGACCTCGATACCAATGGCTGCGAGCTTTGAGCGCATATCGTTTTTGTTGTAAAGACCAAAGCCATCACCTAACAATGAAACAATCAACTTGCGGCTTGGATCGAAGACGGCGTTAACCAATACATCGTTAGCGCGAATAGGATCGTACTCGTCAGCTGTAGTAAGGATTACTGCGCGTGACTTCATAGCCTCGACCGCAACAACGCGGACGCGGCCTTTAACGCGGTCAGTATTGGCGTTGCGTACTTCGAATTCCATTCCGGACGCAAGGCGTTGGTTGTGACCAAGGTCAATCCAGACATTTTCTGGGCCGACAGCAAGAACTGAGCCATCGCTAGTATCTGCGCGGCGCTCGACTATATTCAGGCGGCCAGATAAAATATCGTTCCGCTGTGTTAAGAGCGCAAGCGATTTGCGGGAGTCACGCGCTTGCTGATCGTTAAGATCGCGCAAGTCAGTGATCTCACCTTGAAGATCGCGCATTTGATCCCGAAGACCATCGCGTTGGCTCTCGAGGTCACTGATTTGATTATCTTTAGAGTTACGCATGTCCTCTTTTTCAGTGCGCAGGTTCTTGATAGTCATATCGCGCTCGCGTTGCGCAGTTTTAGCAGCAGCGTCTTTTTCGCGGACGGAGTTACGCAGGCCATCGATTTCTACTTGCTTAGACTCACTAGCAGAAACTTCACTTTCGTATTTAGCGATTACCGGCGCAGCAACGTCTTCCATTTTCGTTACGTTGCTTTCATCTAAGCCAAAGCGTGTCACGTATTCCGCGACTTGACGATCGATAGCTTCAATCGAAACGTTTTTGCCTTCGGCGTCACCAAAACCTAAATGTTGGTAATCGGCAGCACGGGTAAGACGTAACTCGGCAAGTTGCACTTTAAGGTCTTCTGCAGCAGCATCAGAAACCTCGGCCTTTTGAGTCATTATAGTAAGTTGGTCGTTTTGGATAAATCCGAAACCTAATGACAAGAACATGATAACGGCAAAAGCGATTATCCACATTAAGCTGACTTGAGCAGCGCCTCGATTTGATTGGTACATTTAGCTATTGTGCTTTTAGAGTAGTAACCCGGGAAAGGATTGGCATAGAATTTACGCTTGCGCCACAGATGGGTCAAGGCACTATAAGGGAAGCATTTATGACTACACCACCCCAACACCCTAACTTCGTCAGCATCGGCGTCTCTGGCGGCATCGGTTCGGGCAAATCTACCGTTGCCCGCGAGATTTGCGTTAGCCTCAACGCCCAGCATATCAACGCGGACGACATTGTTTCCGAATTATTACAACGGGAAGGCATTGTAAATGAGATAATATCTGCCCTGGGACAGGAAGTCTGCGATGAAATGGGTGCCCTGAACCGCACCCAGCTCGGCTCAGTGGTATTTCGCGACGAAAGTAGTCGCTTGCTGCTCGAGCAAATCCTTCACCCCAAGGTCCGAGAAATTATTTTCGCAGAAATAAGTTTTCTGGCAGAGCAGCAGCCAAATTTAGTGGTCATGCTCGACATTCCCCTACTTCATGAAGGGGGCCTCGACAAATTATGCGACTTTGTGATTTTTGTCGATACTCCTGAGGAACAACGCTCAGCGCGTGCTTGCGAGCGCCACGGCTGGAGTATCGACCATTGGCAAGCACGAGAAAAAATGCAGATGCCAATTGCGTCCAAGAAGTCGTTGGCAGATGCTATCCTATGCAACGACTCATCCTTAAGCGCGCTTCGCGAACAAGTAGAACTTTTAGTTCCGCGCCTTAAGAGCCTGACGCCGCGCACATTATCTTCGCGCTGGCCAGAAAACTAAAAACCGCACCAACACATGGCCGCATCCAATCAACGCAGGCGTAAACCACGTCGCCGTCGCCGTCGCCGCGCTACACAGCAACGCCCGAACAACCAATCTTTTGTGGCAACTCAACTGCCGCCTGCTCCTGAAAACGAGTGGGTACAAAAAGACGTTAAATCGTTTGCGACGAAACACAAAAAAGCCGATTTCCACTTATCGACCTTCATTAAATTAGATTTGCCCGACTTGCAAGACTTGGCCGACAAGGCTGGTGTCGAAGACGCCCTGGGATTGCAACGCGGCGAATTGTTACGCCGTTTAATTCGCACGCAATTTAACGAGGGGCAAGTGTTCTTCACTGAGGGTACACTTGAAGTCACGGCTGAAGGTCATGGCTTTTTGCGCCACAACGAAAACGACTATACCCCTAACTTCGACACCGATGCATTACTCCACAAGGGCTTAATTGAAAAACATCACTTGCAAGCGGGGCAAATTGTTTCTGGCGTGTTGATGCCCTTGCCGGAAGAAGAAAGCAAAGAGGATATGTTGGTGCTGCACGAAGTACTCGCAGTGTTTGGTGACGATCCTGAAAAGCAGTTTTCAAATGTTCCGTTTCACGACTGCACCCCACTTTATCCTGAAGAGCGCTTGCGCCTCGAGACGGACAAAGAAGTCACCGAAACGCGTATTATTGACTTGGTATCGCCAGTAGGAAAAGGTCAGCGTGGTTTAATTGTGGCTCCACCGCGCACAGGTAAGACCGTGTTGCTGCAAATGATTGCCAATGCAATTTGCACTAACTATCCAGAATGTCACCTGATGATTTTGCTGGTGGATGAACGCCCTGAAGAAGTGACCGATTTTGAGCGTTCGGTTATAGGCGACAATCGCGAGATTGCAGCAAGCACCTTCGACGAACCTCCCGAGCGACATATTCAAGTGGCCGAGCGCGTCATCGAACAAGCTAAGGCGCGCGTCGAGCAAGGGCAAGACGTCGTAGTGTTATTAGATTCGATTACTCGATTAGCACGTGCTTACAATAATTGTGCGTCATCGAACTCGAAGATCATGACAGGCGGCTTAGTTTCCGATGCGTTGTTGAAGCCGAAACGATTCTTTGGCGCAGCCCGCAACATCGAAAACGGCGGCTCGTTAACTATTTTGGCGACGGCATTGATTGATACTAATTCAAAAATGGATGAAGTCATTTTCGAAGAGTTTAAGGGCACCGGCAACATGGAATTAGTTCTTGATCGCACTTTAGCCGAGCGTCGAGTTTGGCCAGCGATTGGCATCAATCCATCAGGCACGCGTAAAGAAGATTTGTTGTTCACCTCAGATGAGTTGCAACGCGTTTACTTAATGCGCAAAGTCTTGAACGAGATGAATCCCGTTGAAGCCATGGAATTATTGGTGCAACGCATCGAAACTTCTGCTGACAATGTCGAGTTCCTCGATCAGTTGTCAGGTGGCAAGTAAATGAAATTAAAATTACTTATCGTGTTGCCGTGCGCCGTAAATGCCTCCCGAGGCAATACTACAACCGCACGACGTTTGGCTGAGGGCCTAGAGGCGCGCAAGCATCAAGTGACGACTATTGACGTCAACGCGCTAAACGACGTTAGCGAGAAATTTGATTTGCTGATTGCTTGTCATGCCGTTGACACTGCTCCGTTGGTTCAGGCTTGGTGCGTAGAAAACAATTCACAATACGTGGTGCTGTTTACTGGCACTGACCTAAATGGCAAGCCGCCCGCACATGTAACCGCAGCGGTTGCCGCCGCAGAGCATTGCATTAGCTTGGGTGCTGGCCCTGGAAGACGCGCCAAAGATTTGTTTGAGTGCGCACGCGGTAAAACTACCATCATCCCGCAGGCCGTTCTATCCCTACCGAGACCCACTAACCGTGATGTGCCCGAGGGCATGCCCGCGCTGACTAATGAAAGCGAACTGGTGATCGTGCCAAACGGCATTCGTGCGATAAAGAATGTTAGCGAGACGCTCTACGAGATGGCTGCGTTGGTGAAAGAACGACCACAATTAGTCGTTTGTTTTGCCGGCCATGATTTTGGCGGCAAGTACTCTCAAGAGTTTCACATTGAATTAGCGAAGCACAGTTGGGCGCATTATTTAGGCAACCTAAGTCGTGTCGAATTATCGGCAGTGGTCAACGCGAGCAAAATCGCGATAAGTTCAAGCCACTCTGAAGGTGGTGCACCTAATGCGTTGCTGGAGTGTATTGCCGCAGGGCGTCCTGCTCTTGGCAGTGAGATTGCGCCGCACCGCGAGTTGCTTGGCAAAGAAAACTGCTTTAGGTTCGGCAAAGAAATGCGTCGCCTGGTGCGGTCAATTTTAGAAGACCCAGAGACTGCGATGCTCACCACGCGCAAGCTCGAAGAGAAAGTCCGTTTCAAACATGGCCTCAGTGCCGAGTCGTTGGCATGGGACCGCTTATTGCTTACGCTTACTAAAGGCTCTAGCTAAAGCTAGTCTAGCCCTTTTTCGGTTAAGTAATTTTGCGCATCGAGAGCTGCGGCACAGCCCATACCTGCGGCAGTCACTGCCTGACGGTAAATAGGGTCGTGAACGTCTCCGGCGGCAAAGACTCCTTCTACGGAAGTACGGGTGCCGTTAGTTACTTTAAGGTAGCCGACGGCGTCTTTTTCAAATTCGTCACCTAAGAACTCGGTATTAGGTTGGTGACCAATCGCAACAAACATACCTTCGCATGTGAAATCTTCGAAGCTACCGTCTTGAGTATTTTCTAATTTCACACCAGACAGTTTGCCGTTTTCGCCCGTATATATTTCTGACACTTGACGCCAAAGTTTCCATTCGATTTTCTCATTGGCACGCGCGCGGTCTTCCATCACTTTCGAAGCACGGAAAACATCGTGACGGTGAATCACGGTCACTTTTGAAGCGAAGCGGGTTAGATATATCGCTTCTTCCATTGCAGTGTCGCCAGCTCCGATGATAACGAGTTCTTTGTCGACGAAAAACGCACCATCACAAGTGGCACAAGCAGATACACCAAG
>JAQWRF010000210.1 GCA_029243845.1 Planctomycetota bacterium
AAAGTCGGTTGGGCGTGTGGATATGCGCTTTCTATTTTCGGTAGGGAATACAATCAGCAGTGCCCCTTTCAAACCGGTAACGGATACGGCGACGGTCGTGCCATTTCGGTGCTTGAGGCGGTTGTCAAAAGTCAACGTTGGGAAATGCAACTGAAAGGTGGCGGACGTACGCCATATTGCCGCGGCGGTGATGGCCGCGCCGTCCTGCGCTCGAGTGTGCGCGAGTTCTTGGCGCAAGAGCACATGCACGCGCTGCAAGTGCCGACGTCACGTTCTCTAAGTTTGTATGTTTCAAAAACCGAGAAGGTCAAGCGTCCGTGGTATTCCGAGGGCTCGCACTCAAAGGATCCCGACATGCTTGTTTCTGATCCCGTCGCCATCTCGACGCGCGTTGCACCGTCGTTCATTCGGGTAGGTCAACTCGAACTGTTTAGTCGCCGTGCGCGCAGTGAGCAGCATCCGCAAGCGCTGGAAGAACTCGAGAAAATAGTGTTGCACGTAATCGATCGCGAATACGCCGATGTCATTGACAGCACATTAAGCACCACTGAAAAAGTGCTATTACTGGCGCGCGAGTTTCGCGGCCGCCTTACGTCACTCATCGCAAATTGGATTCGCGTTGGCTACTGCCAAGGAAACTTTAACAGTGACAACTGCGCGGTCGGTGGTTTCACACTCGACTACGGACCATTCGGATTCTGCGAGGCTTTCGAGCGGCACTACCAACCATGGACGGGCGGTGGGCATCACTTTGCGTTCTTGTACCAACCGGTGGCGGCGGAACGTAACTTCCACATGTTCTGTACGGCGTTGCTGCCGTTACTGATGTCGGAGCATGACGCGCTACTACAGCTCGATGCGATTCGAAGTGAATTTCCGGAAGTGATGCAAGCGCAAATGGAAAAAATGTGGGCTGCCAAACTTGGGCTTGATGTCTTTGATGCAGAGTTGTTGAGTGAGCTCGAAACCTTGATGGTGGACACGACGGTCGATTACACTATTTTCTTTCGCGAACTTTCGAGTGTGCCTGACGACATCGTCCCCCTTAAGAAAAGTTTCTACGAGGATTCCACTGACGCGACCGACAAGCTTTGGTCGGAGTGGTTCGCGAAATGGAAATCACTCCTCAGCAGCGCCAGCACTAGCGCCGAGATATCTACTCAGATGAAAAATGTCAATCCGAAGTACAGTTTGCGCGAGTGGCTTGTGATGCCGGCGTATCAGCAAGCGAGCACCGGAAACTACGCGCTTGTTCGAGAGCTTCAGGAAGTTATGACGCAGCCATACGCTGAACAATCGCAGGAGATGGAAGAGAAATACTATAGGCTCAAACCATCGGAGTTCTTTGATGTCGGTGGATTATCGCATTTGAGTTGCTCATCATGACTTCTGCCGACGAGATGGTCGCTGGCAATCAGGAACGCCATCCTCGAACACAATTTAGAAAATCTTTAGTCGATGTGACTCATCGCGCGTTCTGCCATTGCAGTAATGGTCAGCGATGGGTTGACTCCGAGATTGGCAGAAATGGATGAGCCGTCGATGATATATAAGCCAGGATGGCCAAAGGCTTGATGGTGTAAGTCAATGACACCACCTTCGGCATTTTCAGCCATCGCGCATCCACCTAAAATATGCGCGGTGGTGGGTGTAGCAAACAGAGTTTGACTGAACAGTGCGCCGACGGTGCCATCTACTTTCTTTGCCATGCGCTCACTTAAATCATCGGCCAAGGGGATGTGCCCACGCGGCGCTTCTTTGCCAGTGATGGACGTGCTTAATTTCTTGCGTCTGTTTAACTTAAGATGTAAAGTTTCGCTGTGGCTTTCCATATACAGCATGATGATGGTGCGGTTTGCCCAGCCAGGTACAAGGTAGGCCCGCGCCCATCTGAGCGGGTGGAGGCAGAATTCTAGTAATACAAGCCACAATCGTTTGCCGAGTTTTTTAGCACTAGCATGCGGGGCCATTAGCAAGCGGAAAAACCCAGAACCAGCAGGGTAGCGTACAGTTTCGACATGCGCGGTTTCGTTTAAGTGCAGAATAGACCCAATCGCTAGTCCTTTAGAGTGGTCAACGTCGCTTTGGCTTGACTGCACACCAGTAAGGCTCTCGCTATTAGTGCGTACCGATTTCCC